>NZ_JBILJQ010000004.1:0-130815 GCF_044377145.1 Aquimonas sp. | reverse complement strand
ACGGCGGAAGATGTTTCTGGCGGGCGAACCCGCAACGGCTTTGGCATGGGAGTCTCCGAACAAAGCCGCCCTAGAATGAGAGATAACGTGCTGCGTCACTGTCTCGTGGAGTGTAGGCGCGTAGGGTCCGCGATCAACTGACCGATCCGCGCTTCTACGCGGAGATGTCCAAGCTGCTCGAAGACTTGATCCAGCAGAGCCGGGCCGATGCGGCGGCCTACGAGGAGTTTCTGCGCAAGGCCGAGGCACTGGTGCGCCAGCTCGCAGAGAAGCCCGCAGATTCTGATGCGCCGTCGATTCTGCAGGGGCGGCATGAGGCCCAGGTCATCTACCGCAATCTGCCAGACATTCTTGGCCTGGAGGCGCAGGCTCGCAGGGCGGCCGAGGCTAAAGCGGGCTACTCCGATCTGGCGGGGCTGGCGTCAGAGATCGACCGGATGATGCTTGAGCGTGCCCCGGCCGGCTGGCGCGGTGATCAGGCGCGCGAAGCCCAAGTGCTCAATGCGCTGTTTCCGCTGATGAACCGCAACCGCGAGGCTACCCGCGCGCTGTTCGAGCTGATCAAGAATCTGCAGGGCTACCGATGATCGAGATTCTTCGTCTCGGCGAGATCGCCATCGAGTTCACCCGCAAGCCGGTCAAGCATGTGCATCTGTCGGTGCATCCGCCCGAGGGACGAGTGAGTCTGGTCGCGCCGCCCGGCACGCGAAGCGAGGTGGCCCGTGCCTACGCGATTACCCGCTTGGGCTGGATACGCGCGCAACAGGAGCGGTTTGCCGGCCAGGCGCGCGAGGCCCCGCGTCGATTCCAGAACCGCGAGAGCCACCACGTCTGGGGTCGGCGCTATCTGTTGACGGTGGAAGAGCGCGAAGCTCGGCCCGAGGTGCGGCTCGACCATCGCCGGATCATGCTCACCGTGCGCCCGGGGAGCGACAGCGCTCTGCGAGCGCGGGTCATGCACGACTGGCACAAGTCGCTGTTGCATCAAGCCGTGCCCGGGCTCATCGCGCGCTGGGAGCCGACGCTGGGCGTGAAGGTGGCGGCCTACTTTCTGCAGCGCATGAAGACCAAGTGGGGCAGCTGCAATCCGGATGCGCGCTATATCCGCTTGAACACCGAGCTGGTGAAAAAGCCGAGGGACCTTCTGGAGTACGTCATCGTCCACGAGATGGCGCATCTGCTCGAGCCCACCCATTCAGCGGCCTTCGTCGCGCTGCTGGACCGTCACTATCCCAGCTGGAAGGAGGCGCGCGCCGAGTTGAATGCGTTGCCGCTGGCTGCCGAGGGTCGGGAGAGCCGCTAGCGCGTTTGCGCCGGATGGGTGACTCGCTGGTCCCCGCCGTAGATCTCGCCATCACACCCGGAGCATGACGTTAGCAGCGTGCAGCAGTGGGCCCGCGTGGAGTTCAAACGCCGTTTCCTGCGCCTGCAGCCCTGATCTCACGCGCCCCACACCTCTCTCGCCGCAGCGCAGCTTGATTCCCGCACGCGTGCTCTGCACCGTGTGGGTCGGATCCGCCGCCACCGAGCGCCTGCATGGACACCCCCGCCACCACCGGCTTTGCCAGCTTTCGCGAGTTCTATCCCTACTACCTGGGTGAGCACAGCAACCGCACCTGCCGGCGGCTGCATTTTGTTGGCAGCAGCGGGGCGCTGATCTGCCTGCTGCTGGCGGTGTCGACCTTCAATCCGCTGTGGCTGGTGGCCGGGCTGATGTGCGGCTATGGCTTTGCCTGGGTCGGCCATTTCGTGTTCGAGAAGAATCGCCCGGCGACCTTCAAGCATCCGCTGTACTCGTTCATGGGCGACTGGGTGATGTACCGCGATCTGCTGACTGGGCGCATTCCGTTCTGAAGGCGAGCGCGTCGCGCCGACAGCCCTGGCAGTCGTTGATATGACCTGTGCTTGTGGCAGCATCAACGCCGCCGCGATCTGCGGTGCTCATCCAGGTTCAGCCGATGCCGATCGCCACGCCGCTGTGGTCCCGCGTGCCCCATGCGGGCTTCTACATCAACTCGGTGGCGATCTCGGCCGACGGTGAGCACATCGTCGCCGGCACCTTCTTCCACGATTACGGCAGCAGTGCCAGCGCGCAGGCGACCGGTGGCGAAGCCAAACTCGCCGGCCGAGTGGCGGCGGCGCTGCCTTCAAGCGCGGCAACGCCGGCGCAGGCCGGCAGCGGGCCGAGCCAGTACGGCACCTTCGGCACCTACGTCTGGAACCGCGCCGGCGAGCTGCTGATGCAGCAGGAGTTCGACGGCTGGCAGGGCGTGTACTGGGTGGCGATGGCGGGCGATGCCAGCGTGGTGGCCAGCTGCGGTTGGCGCAGCGGCAGCCCGAATTACGCCGGCTTCATCGCGGCCTATGTGGTCGGCAATGGCGCGTCGCTGCTGGAGTTCGCACTGCCTGGCCGCGGCAATGTGGTGGCGCTCGACAGCCACGCCCGCTTGCTGCTGGCCGGCGCCGATCAGGGCTATCTGTTCGCGCGCACGCCGAACGGAGATTTCAGCGCGCCGCCGAGCCTGTTCCCGCTGACCGCCGCGGCCGCCGGCGACACTGCGCTGGTCACCGCGCTGGACGCTGCGGCCGGCGCGGGTCTGGTGGCGAGCTACCACGGTGAGGTGATCCTGTTCGGCATCAGTCAGGGCGTGCCGACGCAGACCCTGCGCTGGCAGGTGCCGAATTCGGCTTATCTGCATTTCGCCGCGCTCTCGGCCGACGGGCGCTGGGCGTTTGCAGGAGCCAACAATGGCCTGCTGTTCGCGTTCAATGTCGACAAATGCATGGCCGCGGGCGCGCTGGCGCCGGCCTGGCAGGTGCAGATCCCGGGCGGCGCCACCACCATCTATGGCGTGGCCTGCAGCGCCGACGGCGGCCGTATCGGCGTGGCCGGCAATGTCGGCAGTGCAGGCAGTGTGTCGGTGTTCCACAACATGTATTCGCACGCGGCCCTGATCTGGACCGCCAGCACGGCGCGCTCGCCGAACTCGGTCAGTTTCGACGCGACCGGCAGCGCGCTGGCGCTGGCCGACGGGCATCCCGACGGCACGCCGGGCGACTTCTATCTGTGGAATGCCGCCAGCGGAGAACTGCTGTGGAGCTTCCCGACCTCGGACATGAGCTGGCCGATCCAGCTCAGTGCCGACGGCAGTACGGTCGCCGCCGGCAGCGACAACGGCAGCGTTTACGCATTCGATGGCGCGGTCGCCGGCTGACCTTGGATGAGCGTCGACCCGAGCACTGAGCCCGGCTGCGCCGAGGCGCTGGATACGCCGACCCAGCCGGTCAGCCACTGGGTGCGGCTGCGGCGCGCGCGGGATCTGAATCTTGAAGATGCGGCCGAGCGCCACTTTGGCGACTACGAGGTGCTGGAGCGGATCGGCGTCGGCGGCATGGGCGCGGTGTACCGCGCGCGCCAGATCAGCCTCGATCGAGAGGTCGCGCTGAAGCTGATGGGCTTCGATGCGGCGCTGGGCGAGGAACTGGTCGCGCAGTTCCGCAGCGAGGCCCGCCACGCAGGTCGCCTGCAGCACCCGAACATCGTGCCGGTGTACGAGATCGGCAGCCACGAGAATCTGTACTACTTCTCGATGGGCCTGGTGCGCGGACCGACCCTGCAGGACTGGCGTCGTCAGCATCCGCAGGCCAGCGCACGCGCGCTGGCCGGGCTGATGCGCACCGTTGCCGAAGCGGTCGAGTACGCACATCAGGTCGGCACCCTGCATCTCGATCTGAAGCCGGGCAATGTGTTGGTGGATGCGCGCGGGCAGCCGCAGGTCAGCGATTTCGGGCTGGCGCGTGGGCTGGGCGAGGCGCAGGCCACCGACAACATTGCAGCGGGAACGCCCGGCTACATGGCGCCCGAGCAGGCCGAACTGCGCGGCGCGCTGAGCCCGGCTACGGATGTGTGGGGCTTGGGCGGGATCCTCTACCTGCTGCTGTGCGGGCGCGCGCCGATCGTGTTCGATGCCGATGGCACCGCCCGCCGCTGGGACATCGATGCGGTGCCCGGCGCGCTGGCGCAGCAGGCGCCTGACCTTGCGGCGATCTGTCTGCACTGCCTGCAGCCCGACCCGGCCCGGCGTTACGCCAGCGCCCGCGCGCTGGCCGATGATCTGCAGCGGTTCGTCGACGGTCGAGCGGTCAGCGTGCGTCGGCGGGGCGGCTGGGAGCGTCTGCGCGGCTGGGCCCGCCGCGAGCCGCGCATCGCCGCGCTGGCGACCGGGCTGCTGCTGGCTCTGCTGATCGGTTTGGCCGCAACGACCGCACTGTGGGTGCAGGCCGAATCCAATCGCGTGCTGGCCGAACACACCCTGTGGGACGCGCGCCGCGCGGCCGCACTGGCGGCCGCCGAACGCGGCGATGGCCTGGCCGGATTGCCGGACCTGGTCGACAACGTGCGCGAAGCCGGGGCCAGCGACGACGGCGCGGCGGCGCTGGCGGATCGGCACCGCATCGGCCTGCTGCTGAACAGTTCGCCGCGGCCGATCGCGGTCTGGAGTTTCAAAGGCGAGGGCCGCGCGCTCGGTTTTGCCGAAGAAGGCGATGTGCTGCTGGCGGGGCTCCGCGACGGTCAGCTGGTGGCGCTGGACACCGGCAGCGAGCGCGAGCGCTGGCGGCTGCAGCCAACGTTTCCACCCACGCCCTGGGGCGCGAGCTATGTCGGCCGGATCGTGCCGGCCAGTGATGGGCGGCATGCGCTGCTCTACCCCAGCGGCAGCTCGGGCGTGGTGCGCCCGGACACCAGCTTCATGCATCGCGTCGAGCTGGCGAGCGGCGTGCTGAGCACGCCGCCGCCGGCGTTCGAGAACTTCGTCGCGGCGAGCTACAGCATCGACGGCAGCCAGGCGCTGCTGCGTTCATCGGATGAACAGCTGCAGCTGTGGCAGGTTGAGCCCTGGCAGCCGCGCGGCGCGCTGTTTCATCGGCCCGGTACGCAGCACTGTCTGCTGCTGCCACAGCGACCGCGCGTGGCCTGCGCGATCCAGGGCTTCAAGGCGGTGGAGCTGCTCGACGCCGCCAGCGGCGCGGTGCTGCAGCAGCATGCCTTCAGCGGTGAAACCGAACTGCTCAGCTGGGGCGCCGACAGCAGCGGTCGCTGGCTGGCGCTGGGCAGTGCCGATGGCCAGCTGCGGGTGGTCGATGTGGAGGCGGGCGTCTCCAGCATGTTCAGCGAGGCAGGCGAGGGTGCAGTGGTCGATGTCGGCTTCAGCGGCAGGCGGCTGGTGGTCTCCTACGGCGGTGGCAGCGTGCGTGTGCTCGATCTGCAGCAAATGGTCTGGGCCAGCCCGCGCATCCGCAGTGGCGCCGCCGGCTTGAACTCCGCGGCGCTTGATCCTGACGGCCGCTGGCTGCTCGCCAACGATGGTCGTGCGGCCCTGTGGCAGCTGACTGAAACCGCCAGCGGCCAGCTGGAGCCTCGCGCGCTGCGCCTGCTGCGTCATCGCGGCGCGGTGATCGGTTTCCAGGCCACCGCGCTGGCCCCGCAGCGCGGCCTGATGGCAAGCCATGGCAGCGAGGGCGAGCTCAAGCTGTATCGGCTGCCGGCCGCGCAGACCGGGCTGGTCGCGAGCAGCCTGCAGCCGGGCGATGTGCAGGCGCTGTCGTCCGCGCAGCTGCCCTCGGACGCTGAACTGTCGGCCACGCTGAAGTCGCTGCCGACCGCGCCCGCGTATCGGATGGAGCTCTCCGCCGACGGTCAGCGGCAGGTGTATGCCGCCGGCTCGCAGCTGCTTATCGGCGAGCGCGGCGGCGCGCTGGGCGCGATCGAGCTGCCCAACAGCGCGCAGTACCTGCTGCTGGCGGCGTCTGCACCACGCGCCCTGGTCGGCTGGATTGCCGACCCAGAACCGCTGGCGATCGAATGGCGCAGCCTCGACATCGTCAGTCGCGCCTGGATCGGCCCGGCCTTCCGCAGCGCCGGCCTGCCTGGCGGGCTGCGTTTGTCTGCCGACGGCAGCCGTCTGCTGCTGTGGCAGGGACGCAGCCTGCGCGTGCTGGACACGTCCAGCGGTGCCGAGCGCGCCGTGCTGCAAACCGGCGCAGGTGAACTGTTCATCGGTGACGCCGGCTTTCGCGTGGACGCCGATCGCGCCGATCGCGCCGATGATCTGCTGCTGTCCACCCTGGGCCGCAGCCTGCTGCTGCCGGCCACGCTGGAACACTGGCGGCTGGATGGCCGTGGCGGCGCCGAGCGCATCCAGCGCATCGATACGCCATTCGCGCACGCGCGGGTCTTCGACCTGGGCGAGGCTTGGCTGGGTCACGGCCCGCGGCCGGCGCTGTATCGCGACGGCAAGCGCTTCGAGCTGCATAACTTCGGCGGCGAATCCGGCGAGGCCGCGGCGATCAGCCCGGATCGCCATTGGGCGGCACTCGGCGCGCGCGACGGCGTGCTCTGGATCGACCTGCATCGCGGTCAGCTGCTGGCGCCGCTGCAGCCGCTGCGGATCGCCGAGGACGATGTGCTGGCCCAGCTCGCCTTCAGCGCTGACGGCCGCCAGCTGCAGGCGCGCAGCCACTACGGCCGTCGCCTGCTGCTGCCGTTCCTGGCCGATGCACGCGCCGTGTCCGCCCTGCTGCAGGAGGCCGAAGACCTGGCGCCGCAAGCTGATTCGGCGCTGAGCGCGGCATCAACGGGCGGTTTGACGGACGGCCGCCTGTCATCCACTGGTGGCGCGTTGTCTGCTTCTGGAGCCGTCGTTGCTGTCCAGGTTCCTGTCAGCGCAGCCAGGGTCGGTCCAGCCTCTGCGGGTTCGATCATCGCAGACATCGACGCCGCGCCGAACCGCGCGTCGGGACGGCGTGAGCGCGATTTCGGTCCGCCGCCAGCAGATGCTGGAACCCGCTTGGGCGCGAGCGTGTTTACTGCCCCCGCTCTGGCCAGCGCGCTCGACCTTGCCGCACACGCCAATGTCGCGCCCGGCCAGCGCTTCCAGGGCAGCCGCGGCGGGCTCGGCATCACCGACAGTGCGGCCTGGCCTCAAGGCAGGTTGCGCCTGCGTGGCGAGGAATTTGTGCTCGGCTCGGCGCTGCAGCTGGCGCCTGCGGGCCGCGCCCTGGGTGCTGCGCGCTTTCCTGAGCGCAGCGCGGCGATCGCCTTGCCCGCAGGTTCGATGCGCGGGCTCAGCCTGCTGCTGGCCAACCAGCAGGTGCCGACGCCCGGTGGCCTGCGTCTGCGTTGGCTGGATGCGGCCGGCGGTCTGCTCGCCGAGTCTGTGCTGGAGGTGCCTACGTCCTATGACGGCGAGCTGCATCGCGATGCCCGCGCGCACCAGCCGCTGGCCGAGCTGGTTCTCGCGCTGCGTACTGCAGAGTCCCGCCAGCGCGGCGGTGGCAGCCCGCATCAGCTGGTGTACCGGCTGCGGGTGGAGCGGCCTGCGGCGGCGGCGTCTGCGGAAGCGATCGAGCTGGACGCCCCAGGCGCCACGCCGCTGCTGCTGGCCGCCAGCGTCTACTGATCGTTCGGGTGGGCAACGAGAGTGTGCAGGGCGCTGCTAGTGGCGGCGGCGCATCCTGCCGCGCAGCCATGCAACCTGTCGGTAGGCATGTTGAGCGCGGCGGCCAAGAGCCCCGCTGCCGCCCGCGAGCGAACTGGTCTCGCCCTGCGCAGGTGCACTTGGGACTCGTATGGCGGCAACGACCGCATTCGGCATCGTCAAGCGTGGTGGCCCCAAAAACGCTGCAGGTTGCCGTGGGCGTGGCTCGGGTTGTGCCGCCGGTGGCGGGTGCGGTGCGGGTGTGCAGGGTCGATGTCCAACGGTTCACACCCCAATCACCGCGCCGGTGTTCTATTCACGTCCGTGAAATCCCACCCCCGGAGCACGACCATGAAATCTCGCGAAGAATCCGCTGGCCTGATCCTGCTGATCGAAGACAACCGCAACATCTCGGAGATGGTCGGTGAATATCTGGAGCGCAAAGGCTTCGGAGTCGACTATGCCAGCGACGGCGCAGACGGCCTGCGGCTGGCGGTCGAGAACAGCTATGACGTCGTCGTGCTCGACCTGATGCTGCCGCGCATCGACGGACTTGAAGTGTGTCGTCGCCTGCGCCAGGAGGCCAAGAAGTCGACGCCGGTGCTGATGCTGACCGCACGTGATTCGCTGGACGACAAGGTGCGCGGGCTTGAGGCCGGCGGCGACGACTATCTGGTCAAGCCCTTTGCGATCCAGGAACTCGAAGCCCGCGTGCGCGCGCTGATCCGTCGCGACCGTCGCCAGGTCAGCGCTGAAGTACTCAAGGTCGGTGACCTCGTACTCGACACCGCGACCTTGCGCTTGACCCGTGCCGGTCGCGACCTGCAGCTGTCGCCGATCGGCCTGAAGCTGCTGACCATCCTGATGCGCGAGTCGCCCCGCGTGGTCAGCCGGCGCGATATAGAGCGCGAGATCTGGGGCGACGCCTTGCCCGATTCGGACACCCTGCGCAGCCACCTCTACAACCTGCGCAAGGTGATCGACAAGCCGTTCGAGCGCCAGCTGCTGCACACCATCCATAGCGCCGGCTACCGTCTGGCCGAGCTTGAGACCGAGCCGGCGCAGCGGGTCGGTTGAGGGCCGGGATTCGGGATTCGGGATTCGGGATTCGGGATTCGGGATTCGGGATTCGGGATTCGGGATTCGGGATTCGGGATTCGGGATTCGGGATTCGGGATTCGGGATTCGGGATTCAGAGCCGTTGCGGCCTCGGCCTGGGGCGAGCAGCGAAGCAGGGCAGCCCACGGCTTGACGGCGTATGTCGTTGCATCCCAGCTCCCGAATCCCGGTCCCGGGATTCAAGTCGGTGTGACCGCGGCCGCGGCTGAAGGCGATCAGCGCAGCAGCGCAGTCCACGGTTCGACGCCCCACTGTTGTTGCATGCCGAATCCCGAATCCCGAATCCCGAATCCCGAATCGCGATTCGCTAATCCCCTCGACCAACATCCCACCGCAATCCATCCCCCGGGCTCCGTCAATGCGTATCTCCACCGGCCTGCGTCGCAAGATCTGGGCGGCTTTCATTCTGCAGATCGCGGCGATCAGCTGCGCCACCGTGCTTGGCGTGTATGGCGCCTCGGCGGTGCTGAAAGACGTGCTGATCCAGCGTGCCCTGACCGATGAGGCGCGGCATTTCCATGAGCGTCTGGCGCGCGATCCGCAGGCATCGTTGCCGGACACGTTCAATATGCGCGGGTTCCTGCAGCGGCCGGGGCAGGCTGAAGACGTTCTGCCGGCGAACTTGCGTGGTCTGAGCGCCGGTTATCACAGCCTGCCGCAGGCGCGCGGCGGTTCGCTGGTGCTGGTAGAGGACAGCGCGGACGGCCGGCTGCTGCTGGTGTTCGACGCCGAGCAGGTCAATGCGCTGGCGTTCTTCTTCGGCGCGGTGCCGCTGGTGCTGGTGCTGGTGGTGATCTACATCATCGCTTGGGGCACCTATCGGATCTCCCGGCGCGCTGTGTCGCCGGTGATCTGGCTGGCCGGCGTGGTCCAGCATTGGGACCCGAAGAAGCCCAACCTCGAGACGCTCGCCCCTGAGCAGCTGCCCTTGGACGTGGAAGGCGAGGTGCTGGTGCTGGCGCATGCATTGCACGACTTCGCCTCGCAAATCGAAGCCTTCGTCGAGCGCGAACGCGATTTCACCCGCGATGCAAGTCACGAGCTGCGCAGCCCGCTGACGGTCATCCGCATTGCCTGCGACGTGCTGTGCGCGGAGGAGGATCTGCCGCCCTACGCCAAGCGCCAGATCAAGCGGATCCTGAGCTCCGCCCGCGACATGGAGGCCCTGATCGAGTCTTTCCTCATCCTTGCCAGAGAAGGCGATCAGGGCCTGCCCGAAGAAGACTTCGTCATCAATGAAGTGGTCGCCGACGAAGTCGAGAAAGCGCGGCCGCTGCTGAGTGACAAGCCGGTTGAGCTGAGCATTCATGAGCACGCTGCGTTTGCGCTGCACGGCAGCCCGCGGGTGCTGCGGGTGATCCTGTCCAACTTGATCCGCAACGCCTGCGCCTACACCGACAGCGGCAGCGTGGTGGTGCACATCCATCCCGACCACATCAGCGTCGAAGACACCGGCTGCGGCATGACGCCGGATGAACTCGATCGTGCCTTCGACCCGTTCTTCCGTGGCGGGCTGCGCAAGGAGGGCGGGCAAGGGGTCGGCCTGACCATCGTGCGCCGCCTTTCCACCCGCTTCGGCTGGCCGGTCACGATGGAAAGCGAGGCCGCCGTCGGCACCATCGCGCGGGTGCGCTTCCCGGATGTGCAGGCGGTCGGCGACTAGGTTTCTGGCCTGCTGAATCACACCTCATTGATTCGCCGCGCACACTGAGTTCACGGGCGTGGCAAGTCAGTGAGAAGGTCTTCATCAATCGTTGAGTTCTACTGCAGATCAGATTGACATCTGTGCGGATATAAAGCCGATGCGCGTATTTGCGCGCTTGCCCTTAGGAGAACCCCGCATGAAAGCTCTCGATCGTTCCGTTGCCATCGCTCTTGCTGGCCTTGCCCTCGCAGCTCCCGGTTTCGCGCTTGCCGATGCGCGCGTGCTGGTCGGCCACTTCGCCCCGTTCAGCAATGATCTCGCAGCGACTGCGGTCGATGTCCGCATCAATGGTGCCACCGCTCTGACCAATGTCCGCTATGGCAGCTTCACCGCCTATATTCCGCTGGCTCCAGGTGCATACCGTCTGGAGGTACTTCCGGCCGGTACTTCGACCGTTGCGATCAGCGCCAATGTGACCCTGGCCGACAACACGGATTACACGGTGCTCGCCACCGGTGGCGCCAGTGGTCAGCCGCTGGCCCTGCAGGCGCTGGTGGATGACAACCGCGCGCCGGCGGCAGGCAACCTCAAGCTGCGGGTGATCCACGCCGCGCCGTTCGGGCCGAACGCCGCCAGCACGGCGGTGTCGATCCGCACCGACCGCGGCGCCGTGGTCGGCGGCTTGGCTTCGGTGCCGTTCTTCGCCGCCAGCGGCTATCTGGAGATTCCGGCCGGCAACTACGACCTGAAAGTGGCCAGCCCCGACGGCAGCCGCAACCTGATCGATCTGGCTCCGGTGGACTTGCCGGCCGGCGCGGTGCTGTCGGTGCTCGCTACCGGTGACGGGGTCAACCAACGGCTCGGTTTCACCGCCCTGCCGCTGGGCGCATTGCCGACCGAAACGCCGGTTGACGCCAGCGTCAGCGGCCATTGGTTTACCCCCGAATTCAGCGGCCAGGGCTTTGCGTTCACGCCGAAGCCGAACGAGAACCGTCTGCTGGGCAGCTGGTACACCTATGACGCCCAGGGCAACAAGACTTGGTACACCCTGGACAGCGCCGGCGCGAACTCAGGCGCTGCCGCCACCGCCAACGGCGGTTTCAACAGCAGAAGCGCGGTACTGACAATCCTCAGCAGCACCGGCGGCCGCTTCCTCGCCAACAACCCGGTGCAGACAGCACCGGTCGGTCGGGTCGTGCTGAACTTCGAGAATTGCACCACTGCAGTCGCTGAAATCCGCCTTGACGGCCAGCCGGTACGCAACGTGCCGCTGTCGAACCTGACGCCGTCCGGAGCGTGCTCACTGTAGTCCGACCTTGTTGCAACGGACCCGTCCGGCGGCTTGCCGGGCGGTTCCGCGCGGCGTTTTACTCACGCATCACCGGATGCGCTACACGCCGAGCGCGAACAGCAGCAGGCAGACGATCAAACCCGCACCCGGCACGACCACGGTCAATGCCGCCACCGGTCCGTAGGCGACGCGGTGGGTTTCGCCGCAGATTGCGCGGATGGTGGTCACCACATAGCCGTTATGAGGCAGTGAATCCAGCACGCCCGACGAGATCGCCACCGAGCGGTGCAATTGCTCGGGATTGACGCCCTGGCCGAGGAAGATCGGCGCGAGGATCGGCAGCGCGATGACCTGCCCACCCGAGGCCGAGCCGGTGATGGCGGCAACGATACTGACCGCCACCGCGGCGCTGACCAGCCCGCCGCCAGGCAAGTGGGTGACCCAGTCCACCACCAGCATGAAAGCCGGCGCCACTTTCGCCACCGCGCCAAATCCCACCACCGCGGCTGTGTTGCCGATTGCGATCAACGCGCCGGTGCTGCCATCGGCCACGGCTTGGCCGGGATCGCGCCGGGAGCGAAAACAGAACACGAACACGCCGATGCAGCCGGCCAGCAGGGCAAGGATCAGGGCTGAGGTTTGCAGGCTGTCGTGGAATGCGAAGCTCACCGCCAGCACCAGTGCGGGGCCAACCAGCGCCCTCCACACCGCAGGCAGGGCGATGTCGACCGGTAGCGGGTCGTTGGCGCGTGCCTCGAACTGCTCGCCGCGCAGCTTGGCCCGCTTCAGCATCCAGACCAGCCAGGCGTAGCCGGTTCCGGCCATGAACAGTGCGGTGATCAGGCTGGCCTGCCAGGCCGCCCAAGGCGTGGTGCCGAGGTACTCGATCGGGATCCAGTTCTGGATTTCCGGCGAGCCGGCCGAAGTCATGGTGAAGGTTACCGAGCCGAAAGCCAGCGTGGCCGGTATGAAGCGCCGCGGCAGATTGGCCTCGCGGAACAGGGCGAGCGCGGTCGGATAAACCGAGAACGCGACCACGAACAGGCTGACGCCGCCGTAGGTAAGGATCGCGCAGGCCACTACCACGGCGAGTGCGGCGCGATGCGAGCCGATCCCGTTGATGATCCAGCGCGCCACGCTGTCGGCGGCGCCGGTGTCCTCCATCAGTTTTCCGAAGATCGACCCGAGCAGGAACATGAAGAACCAGCTGGCGATGAAACTGGTGAAGCCTCCCATATAAGCGCTGATGACATTGGCCTGACCTTCCACAGCCAGCGGCGGCAGCAAGGCGATGTCTGAAGTGATCGCCACCAGCAGGGCGCACAGCGGTGTCGCCACGAACAGGTTCATGCCGCGCATCGTCAGCAGCATCAGGAGGGCGAGGGCGGTGACGAGCCCGATCAGGCTGAGCATGGGTAAGGAGCGCACGGCATCTAGGAGTGGCCGCGAGTATTCGGGTCGCGGCGTGCGGGCCGTCACTGTACGAAGGTACAAGTGTTGCCCCAGCAGCTGCCGCCTAGGCTGCACAGCATCGGGAGCTGCGCTGTCCGGCCACAGCCCCGCCGTACACATCTGAGGAGGGGAATCCACAATGACGCGCAAGCCGCTCAGCTTCATCATCGGTGCACTGCTGGTCGCACCCTATGCCGTCTCGGCGCAGTCCGCCGCCAGCGCCGCGCAAGGCGACGAAGCCAAGGCCACCACGCTCGGCGCGATCACTGTGTCCGCGCGCAAGCGCGAGGAATCGCTGCAGGACGTGCCGGTGGCAGTGACCGCGTTCACCGCCGATGGTCTCGACAAGCTCGACGTGCAGGACCTGAGTGACCTCGACGCCTTCGTGCCCAACCTCACCGTGTATGCCGCGCGCGGCTCGTCCAGCACGCTCACGGCATACATCCGCGCAGTCGGTCAGAGCGACCCCCTGTGGGGCGTTGACCCTGGCGTGGGTCTGTATCTGGACGACGTCTACATCGCACGTCCGCAGGGCGCGCTGCTGGATGTGTTCGACGTGCAGCGGATCGAAGTGCTGCGCGGTCCGCAGGGCTCGCTGTATGGCAAGAACACCATCGGCGGTGCGATCAAGTACGTGTCTTCGGACCTTGATGAGGAGTTCTACGGCAAGGGCTCGGTGACGATCGGCAGCTACAACCAGCTCGACGCCAAGGGCAGCGTCAACCTGCCGCTGGGCAGCGGCTGGGTCAGCCGGCTGGCGGTGGCTTCGCTCAACCGCGATGGCTTCGGCAAGAACGTGATCACCCAGCAGGAAGTGTCCGACAAGGAAATCCTGGCCGCCCGCGCCAGCCTGGGCTATGTCGGCTCGCCGGACTTCACCGCCAAGTTCAGCGTCGACTGGATGGACGATCAGAGCGGCGTGCGCGGTGCGCAGCTGCTGGCGCGGAATCGGTTTGCGCCGACCGCGCTGCCGCTGGATGACCGCTTCGATGTTCGCAACGGCATGCCCAACATCAACGACACCTCGATGCTCGGGGCTTCGGCCACGCTGAGCTGGAACCTGGGCGACGCCTGGGTGCTGAAATCGGTCACCGCCTACCGCGAATCCGACACCGAAACCAATATCGATTTCGATACGCTGCCGAACACTCTGGCCGACGTCAAAGCGTTCTACTCCGACGATCAGCTGTCGCAGGAATTCCAGCTCAATTACGACACCGGCGGCGCGGTGCGCGGTGTGACCGGGCTGTACTGGTTCAGCGGCTCGGCCGGCGGCCAGGTGCTGAACAACTTCTTCGGGCTGTCCTTCGGCGACACCCAGGGCACGGTCGACACCGACAGCGTGGCCCTGTACGGCGAGTTCACCTGGGACTTTGCACCGCAGTGGGCGTTGACCCTGGGCGGCCGCTACACCGACGAGAAGAAGTCGGTCGACGTCTACAACATCGGCTACACCGATGCGACCTTCACCCGCCCGAGCGGCGTGGTGGCGGCTGATTTCGAGGACTCGATCAGCTTTCAGAACTTCTCGCCGAAGATCTCGCTGGACTACAAGCTGAGCGACCAGGTGTTGCTGTACGGCTTGGCCAGCCGCGGCTTCAAGTCGGGCGGATTCAATATCAGAGCGCAGGCAGTCGCAGTGCCGCGCTCACGCCTGCCGTTCGACGATGAAACCGTCACCACCTTCGAGATCGGCGCCAAGAACGCCTTCCTCGACGAGCGCCTGTTCGTCAACCTGGCCTACTTCAACAGCGACTACAAAGACATCCAGCTGTCGGTGTTCACCGAAGTGCCAGGCAGCACGCCTCCGACCTTCTTCGGCGACTTCGCCAATGCCGGCAAGGGCACGGTCAAGGGCGTCGAGCTCGAGTATCAGGCCCTGCTGTCATCGAGCTTCAGCCTGCAGGGCAACTTCGCCTGGTTGGACGCCAAGTACGACGAGTTCATCACCTCCGG
Source organism: Aquimonas sp. (assembly GCF_044377145.1). NCBI lineage: Bacteria > Pseudomonadati > Pseudomonadota > Gammaproteobacteria > Lysobacterales > Lysobacteraceae > Aquimonas > Aquimonas sp. The sequence continues at coordinate 115,874 of NZ_JBILJQ010000004.1, read as the reverse complement.
AGCCAATGTCGCCAACGCGCAGAAGTTCACCAATGCGCCGGAGTTCTCGGCCGCGATCACCGGCCTGCACACCCTGCAGCTGGCCAGCGGCGGCAGTGTCACCAGTCGACTCAGCTACAGCTATCAGGACGAGGTGTACCCGACCACTGACCTCTCGGAGGCGATCAAGCAACCCGGCTACGGCCTGGTGTCGGCCAGCCTGATCTGGCAGACCGCCGGCCCCTGGCGCTTCTCGCTCGACGGCGCCAACCTGGCCGACAAGGAGTACCGCACCACTGGCTACAACATCGGTGCGCTCGGCGTGCTGTCCGGCTTCTACGGCGCGCCGCGTACGGTCAGCCTGACTGCCAACTACGAGTTCTGATCGCCGTTCACCGACAGTTTGATCGCGCTCCCCGCGCCGGCCGGCTTTCGAACGAAGGCCGGCCGTCTTTTTTTGCAGTGTGCTTGATCTCCCAATCCACGAGGTGGCCCGACATGTCCATTCGAACCGCAGTGAGCTGCGCCCTGCTCAGCGCCGCCACACTGGCTGGCTGCAGCAGCCACGCCGAAGCGCCCGCGCTGCCCGCTTTGTCGATTGATGCCGAGCGTGTCGCCGTCGTCGGTCTATCGTCCGGCGCCTACATGGCAACGCAGGCGCATATCGCCCTGTCCGATCGCATCCAGGGCGCTGCACTGATCGCCGGTGGCCCTTACGGCTGCGCCGGTGGCGATCTCAATGTCGCGCTCGGTGCCTGCATGACCGCCAAGCCGGCACCGCCCGCGCTTGATCCGTTGCTGAGCAAAGTCCGCGCATTGGCCGCCGCCGGAAACGTGCCGCCGCTGCAGGGCTTGGCTGGCGATCGTGTACTGGTGCTGCACGGCGCCCAGGACGACAAGGTGGCACCGACTGTGGGTGCGGTGGCGGTCGAGTTCTATCGCGGGCTGGTCGCCGATGCGCCGGGCTTGCAGGTCGAGGCGACGCTGGATGGCGCCTATGGCCATCTGCTGTCGACCGCCGGGGAGGGCGGGAACTGTTCGTCCTCAGAATCTCCCTTCCTCGCTGCCTGTGGGTTCGACGCCGCGGCGGCGGTGTTTACGGCGCTTTACGGCGCTTCGCCGCGGGCACCGGTGGACGCGGCGGGCACACTGCGCAAGTTCGACCAGAACGCCGTGCGTGGCGATGGCCCCGAACCCAATCTGGCCGACAGCGGCTACCTGTACGTGCCGCCGCAGTGCGCGGATTCGAGCTGCGGCCTGCTGGTCGCGTTTCATGGCTGCAAGCAGAACGCCGATGCGGTGGGCGAGGCCTTCGTGCGCGAGGCCGGCTTCAATCGCTGGGCCGATGCCTATGGCGTGGTCGTACTCTATCCGCAGACCCGCGCGAGCTTCGCGCCCTTGAATCCGAACGCATGCTGGGACTGGTGGGGCTACACCGGCGCCGACTACGACACCCGCGCTGGCGCGCAGATCCAGTGGCTGGCGCGCGCGCTGACTGCGCTGGGCGTCTGATCGCGCGCCTGCCAGAGCCGGGGCGATGGCAATGACCGTCGCCCTGCTGATCATCAGCAGCCTGATCTGGCTGAGCCTGCTGTTCGGCGCCGCGGTGCTGGGCGAGCGTCGGCCGCGTCTGCTCGAAGCACACTGGCACTGGGTGTACGGACTCTCGCTGGCGGTCTACTGCACCTCGTGGACCTTCTATGGCACCGTCACCCAGGCGGCGCGCTCGGGCTGGTGGCTGCCGCCGACCTTCATCGGCACCATGCTGCTGTACGCACTGGGCCTTGGCCTGATGCTGAAACTGGTGCGGCTGGCGCGGGCGCAGCGGGCGACCTCGCTGGCCGATTTCATCGCCACGCGCCTCGGCAAGAGTTCTTCATTGGCGGCTGCAGTCACCCTGGTCGCCGTGCTTGGCGTGTTGCCCTACATCGCCCTGCAGCTCAAGGCCGTGGCGATGAGCTTCAGCCTGCTGACCCGCGGCAATGCGCTCGACACCCCGGCATGGCAGGACGTGGCCCTGTATGTGGCGCTGGCGATGGCCCTGTTCGCGATGCTGTTCGGCGCCCGCAGCGCCAGCGCCGCCGAGCACAACCGCGGCCTGGTTCTGGCGATGGCGCTGGAGTCGCTGTTGAAGCTGGGTGCGATGGGCGTGCTCGGCGTGTTCGTGCTGCTGAACTTCGACGTCAGCACGCCGCCGGTGCCGACGACGGACGGCGCCAGCGGATTTCCGGCCCTGGTCGCGCTGGGCGTGCTGGCGATGTTCACCCTGCCGCACCAGTTCCACGTCGGCGTGGTCGAGTGTCGGGAAGAGCGCCACCTGCACACCGCGCGCTGGCTGTTCCCGCTGTACATGCTGCTGATCGCCCTGCCGGTGCTGCCGATCGCGGCCGCTGGCGCATCTGTGCTGGCGCCACTCGGCGTGCCGTCCGATCTGTACGTGCTGGCACTGCCGCTGTCGGAAGGCCACAACGCGCTGGCGGTACTGGGCTTCCTCGGCGGGCTGTCGGCGGCCACCGGCATGGTGATCCTGGCCACCTTGGCCTTGAGCCTGATGATCGGCAATCACTGGCTGGCGCCGCTGCTGCTGCGCGGCAGCTGGGGCGAACGCGCCGGCGGCAATCTGCGCGGCAGCGTGTTGCTGCAGCGCCGCTTGATCATCCTCGGCGTGGTGCTGCTGGCCTGGATGTACAGCCGGGCGATCGCCGGCTCCGAGGCCTTGGCCGATATCGGTGCGCTGTCGTTCTCGGCCGTAGCAACCCTGGCGCCGGCGCTGGGCTTTGCGATCTGGCGCCCGCAGACGCCGCCGCGTGCGGTGCTGGTCGGGCTGCTGGCGGGGTTTGCGATCTGGTGCTGGCTGCTGTTGCTGCCGAGCCTGGTCGAGGCTTTCGCGCCCAGCAGCGTTTGGTTGCAGCACGGCCCCTTCGGCATCGAGTGGCTGGCACCGGACTCGATGTTCGGCCTGTCGGGCTGGAGCCGCAGCACCCGCGCGCTGGTGCTCAGCCTGGCGCTCGGCATCGGCGTGACCTACGCCTTCGCGCACGGCTCGCGCCGCGAGGAGCTGCGTCCGCTGGCTGGCCTCGATCGCGGCACCCTGGGTGATGTGGCGCGACGCTTCCTGCCCGAACTGCGGGTGCAGGCCCTGCTGCCCGCAGGTGCCGACGACAGCTTGCTCGACGCTGAAGCCGAAGCCCGCGTCGAGGCCGAACTCGCCACCGTGCTTGGCGCGGCCTCGGCACGGCTGCTGATGGATGCGGCGCGGCGCGCGCATGGGCGAGATCTCGAAGCCGTGGCCGCGATCGTGGGCGAGGCCTCGATCGCGCTGCGCTTCAACCAGCGCGTGCTCGAGGCTGCGCTGGAGAACATGGCCCAGGGCATCAGCGTGGTCGATCGCGAGCTGCGGCTGGTGGCCTGGAATGGCGTGTACCAGCGCCTGTTCGATTTCGACGACGCCCTGCTGAAGGTCGGGGTGCCGGTCGCCGAGCTGGTGCGGCACAATCTGGCGCGCGGCTTTGTGCAGGTCGATGCGGTCGGCCCGGAAGTCGAGAAGCGCATCGCCCATATGCGCGCCGGCACGCCCTACGTCGCCGAGCGTCGTTTCCCGGACGGCCGCATCGTCGAGATCCGCGGCGACCCGATGCCTGGTGGCGGCTTCGTGGCAACGTTCACTGACGTTACCGCTTTCCGCAGCGCCGAAGCCGAGCTGAAGCAGGTCAACGAAACCCTGGAGCAGCGGGTGACGGCGCGCACCGCCGAGTACCGCGCCGCGCGCGCCGAGGCCGAGCGCGCCAATCGCGCCAAGACGCGCTTTCTGGCCGCGGTCAGCCATGACCTCGCGCAGCCGATCAATGCAGCGCATCTGTTCACCCACGCGCTGCAGCAGCGGGTCAGCGACCCCGCGGTGGCGGCGCCGCTGGGCAATATCGATGCCGCCTTGAGCTCGGCGGAAGTCCTGCTTGCGGGTCTGCTCGACATCTCACGGCTGGATGCCGGCGGCCTGGTGCCGAAGATCGAGGCCTTCGCGCTCGATCCGCTGCTGCAGGGCCTGGCCGCCGAGTTCAGCCTGATGGCGGCCGAAAAAGGACTGCAGCTGCGCGCGCCGCATACCCGACTGTGGGTGCGCTCGGATCCGCAGCTGCTGCGCCGGGTGCTACAGAACTTTCTTGCCAATGCGGTTCGCTATACCCAGGTGGGACACATCGTGCTCGGCGTGCGTCGCCGTGTCGGGCAGGCCGAGATCGGCGTCTACGACAGCGGCCCCGGCATCGCGCCCGAAGATCAGAGCCTGATCTTCGAGGAGTTCCGGCGGCTCGATCGCGGCGGGCAGGGGCTTGGGCTCGGGCTGTCGATCGCCGAGCGCATCGCCCGCCTCCTGGAGCATCCGATCCGCCTGCAGTCGCGGCTGGGCCACGGCACCTGCTTCGCGATCCGGCTGCAGCGCGCAGCGGCAGCTCAGGCGCCTGTGCCCGTGGTCGCATCGGTGCCCGCGCCGGCCTTCAGCGCCCGCGTGCTGGTGATCGACAACGATCCCGGCGTACTCGGCGGCATGCAGGCCCTTCTGAGCGGCTGGGGCTGCGATGTGCTGGCACTGGCCGATCCTGTGCACGTGCGCGCGGCGCTGGTCTCCAGCCCGCCCGATCTGCTGCTGCTCGACTATCACCTTGATGGCGACTTCACCGGCCTCAAGCTGCGCGCCAGTCTGGGCGCCGCCGCCGCGCGCATTCCTTGCGTGATCATCACCGCCGACCACAGCGAAGGCGTGCGCGGCCAGGTCGCCGAGGCCGGCTGCTGGCTGCTGCACAAGCCGCTGAAGCCGCTGGCGCTGCGCAGTCTGATGGGGCGGCTGCTGGGGTAGCGCGGAATCAGGCCTCCGCTACAGATTCAGCGCCCGCCCGCCGTCAACCCGCAGCACCGTGCCGGTGGTGTATTCCGCCCGCAGCAGGTAGGCGACGGCCTCGGCGACGTCTTCGGCGCGGCCGGGGCGTTTCAGCGCGGTCTTTTCGAGCAGGGCCTGTTGCTCGCCGCTGGGCTTGCCGCCCTCCGGCCACATGACTGCGCCGGGCGCCACCGCATTGACCCGCACCTCCGGGCCGAGCTCCTTGGCCAGCGACAGGGTCATCATCAGCAGCGCCGCCTTGGCCATGCAGTAGATCGTGTGCTCGGCCAAGGGGCGTTCGGCGTACACATCGACCAGGTTCACGATGGCGCCGCGGTGCGTTCGCAAACAGGGTGCCGCGGCTTGGCTGAGGAAGAACGGCGCGCGCGCGTTGCTGGCGAACAGTACGTCCCAATCGGTGCCTTCGGCCTGACCGATCGGGGTCGGGTAAAAGGTCGATGCATTGTTGATCAGCGCATCGAGCCGGCCGAAGCGCGCCAGCGTCGCGCCGATCAAAGCATCAGCGGCCGCGCTGTCGCCGAGTTCGGCATGGATCGACAGCACGCTGCCCGGACGCATCGACTCGAGTTCTTCCTCCAGCGCCAGCATGGCGTCGGTAGAGCTGCGGTAGTGCAGGGCGAGGTCATAGCCCTCGCGGTGCAGACGACGCGCGATCACCGCGCCGACCCGGCGCGCGGCGCCGGTAATCAGGGCCACGGGCGCCAGCTGGACGGATAAGGGGGCAGGGGGCATGCGCTATCCTTCGGGGCCTTGGATCAGGCCGCAGTGTCCGCGCTGGGCGCTGAAGATTCCATCACGAAGGGCGCATTGCGCCCGTTCTCGCGAGCCCAGAAATGATTCCTCTCGACCTGCCGGAGCCCTCGCCCGAGGCACAGGCGCACAGCGCGCGTTTGCGCGAGTTGATCGCTGCCGAGATCCGCGCCAACCGCGGCGCGATCGCGTTCTCGCGCTACATGGAGCTGGCACTCTATGCGCCCGGGTTCGGCTACTACAGCGCCGGCGCGACCAAGTTCGGCGCCGCCGGTGATTTCGTCACTGCGCCCGAGCTGGGCGGCCTGTTCGCGGCCTGCATCGCCGAAGCGACGGCGCCGGTGCTGCGGCGCTTCAAGGGCGAAGGCTGCTTTCTCGAGCTCGGCGGCGGCAGCGGCGCATTTGCGGCCGCCGTGCTGCCGGCGCTGGCGGCGCGCAACGCGCTGCCGGCCGGCTATTGGATTCTGGAACCCAGTGCCGACCTGCGCGAGCGTCAGCGTGAGCGCCTGCAGGCTGAGCTCGATGCCGGTATCTTCGAGCGTGTGCGCTGGCTGGACCGCCTGCCCGACGACGACTGGAACGGCGTGCTGTTCGCCAACGAGGTGCTGGACGCACTGCCGACCACCCGTTTCGTGATGAGCGGCGGTGAAGTGATGGAGCAGAGCGTCTGCCTGCACGGTGAGGCTTTCGCCTTCTGCGAGCGGCCGGCCGACATGCTGGTGAGCGCGGCGGTTCGGCACGTCGAGCGCAGCCTGGGCCGCGCGTTTGCCGATGGCTACACCTCTGAACTGTTGCCGCAGCTGCCGTACTGGCTGGACGCGGTCTGTGGCGCGCTGGCGCAGGGCCTGGTGTTGTTTGTCGACTACGGCTATCCGCGGCGGGAGTTCTACCTGGCCGAGCGCGAGCAGGGCACCCTGCTGTGCCACTACCGGCATCGCGTACATGCCGACCCCTTTGTGCTGCCCGGCCTGCAGGACATCACTGCCTCGGTCGATTTCACCGCCGTGGCCGAAGCCGGTCAGCACGCCGGGCTGGAGCTTGCCGGCTACAGCAGCCAGGCGGCGTTCCTGCTCAACAACGGCCTGCAGCAGCACGTCGAGGCCGGCCCTGCCGATGCCGTGGGCGCGCATCGGCGGGCACTGGAGGCCAAGCGCCTGATCCTGCCCTCGGAGATGGGCGAGCGCTTCCAGGTGATGGGGCTGGCGCGCGGCGTCGACTGCGAAGATCAGTTCGCGTTCGGCGATCAGAGCCACCGTCTGTGAGCGGCGCATGATGCGGCGTCAAACGCTGCGAAGACTGTGGCTGTGCGGCCTGCTGGCCTACCTCGGCGTGATCGCGCTGGCCTCCTTGCTGCCGCCACCCGAGTTGCCTTTGAGCCCCGGGGGCTTTGACAAGCTCTGGCACGCCGGCGCCTACGCCGCGGCCGCGTTCGCCTGCGTGCCGCTGTGGCGGCGCTGGCCGAGCCTGCTGCTGGCCGGGCTCGCGCTTGTCGCCTACGGCCTGCTGATGGAAGTGCTGCAGGGTTGGAGTGGCCAGCGCAGCTACGACTTGATGGATGCGCTGGCCAACAGCAGCGGCGTGGCCTTTGGTCTGCTGGCTGGCTGCAGCGGTCTGCGTGGCGTGTTGGCAGCGCAACACATCTGAAATGCCACTGACCCGGCAAGGGTGCGAGACTCCAGCCGCGCAGCTGCGCTCGATGCTCGTTGCCGGAGGTTTTCCATGGGATTGTTCAGTTTCATCAGCAGTGCAGGCGAAAAGCTGTTTGGCGGTAGCCAGATCGATGAAAACGCCGTTCGTGAGCACATTCTCAGCCTCGGCTTGAAGCTCAGCTCGCTGAGCGTGATCGCGTTCCAGCCGGAACAGAAAGTCGCCGTGATCGGCCGTGCCGCGACCCTCGAAGACAAGGAGAAGGCGATCCTGGCGGCCGGCAACGTCAAGGGCGTTGCGCAGGTCGACGACCGCCTGCGCGTGGTCGCGGCTGAGGCGACGGGGGCGGCTGCCGCCGTGGCAACGCCGGCAGCGGACGATGCCGACGCCACCGCGGATCTGAGCAGCGCCGAGCTGCCGACCGCGCAGTTCTACACGGTCAAATCGGGCGACACGCTGTCGGCGATCGCCAAGCGTGAGTACGGCTCCGCCAACGCCTACCCGCAGATCTTCGAGGCCAATCGGCCGATGCTGAGCCACCCGGACCGGATCTACCCGGGACAAGTGCTGCGGATTCCGCCCAAGGCCTGAGGCCGCTTGCACGGCCGGGAACCCGGAATCTATACGGCGCGTGCCAGCAGAATTCGCTGGCGTGCGCTTTGCATCGCCGCTGCGAATCCCCTCCGGTTCATCTCTTCTGCATGATCAAGTGTCTGCCCGTTACGCGTGCCATCCCGGGAATGTGGTTTCACCGGATTGCCGGTGGCGGAGGAGTGCACCCGGTGTTCGTGCGGCACTCGTTTCTGCTGACCGCGCGCGAGATCGATGCCCTGCGCCGCGGCGGAGTGGCGGAGATCCTGATTGACACCGAGCAGGGCCTGGACCTGATCGGCTGGCCGGAGTATGTCGAGGCCGAGGCCGTCGAGCCGCAGGCCGAGCCCGATGAAGTCGAGCCCGAGCCGGTTGAATCAGCCGACGAGGCCGGGCAGGCCGAAGCTATCGACGAGGCTGAGGCTGAGGCTGAAGCCAGTGCTGAGGGCGAGCCGGAGCCGGAGCCGGAGGTTGCCGAGCCTGCCCCGGCCGATGTCGAAGTCCCGGCGGCGGTCGCTCCGCCGCGCGCGAAACCGTCTCCGCGCAGTCAGCGCAGCATCGATGCCGAGTTGGTCTCGGCGCAGAAGCTGTGCCTGGCCGGCAAGGCCAAGATGATCGAGCTGTTCAACGAGGCACGCATGGGGCATGCCGTGCGGCCGGAAGCGGTGGAACCGCTGGTGGCGGAGATCAGTGCCTCGGTGACGCGTCATCCCGATGCGCTGATCAGCGTGGCCCGGCTCAAGCGCCACGATGACTACACCTATCTGCATTCGGTGGCGGTGTGTGCGCTGATGATCGCGCTGGCGCGCCGGCTGGAACTGTCCGAGGACGAGGTGCGCGAGGCAGGTGTGGGCGGCATGTTGCATGACATCGGCAAGGCAATGATGCCGCTCAACGTGTTGAACAAGCCGGGAGCGCTGAGCGACGACGAATTCCGGATCATGAAGTCGCACCCGCAGGCCGGTTTCGAGCTGCTGCGCGAAGGCGGAGGGGCCAGTTCGGCGGCGCTGGAGATCGCCCTGCACCACCACGAGAAGTTCGACGGCAGCGGCTACCCGCATGGGCAGAGCGGCGAGGGTATCAGCCGGCTGTCGCGGATGGGTGCCGTCTGTGATGTGTATGACGCGATCAGCTCCAATCGGCCCTACAAGCGCGCCTGGAGCCCGGCAGAATCGGTGCGGCGGATGGCGGCCTGGAACGGTCATTTCGATACGCCGATCTTGAATTCCTTCATCCGCAGCGTCGGCATCTACCCGGTCGGCGCGCTGGTGAAGCTGCAGTCCGAGCACCTGGCCGTGGTGCTGGAACAGCACGACGAAACCCTGCTCACGCCGAAGGTGCGGATCTTCTACAGCGCGCGCAAACGCGAGCCGGTGTTCCTGCGCGACCTCGACCTGGCGGCAGCCAACTGCGCGGACCGTATCGTCGGCATCGAGTCGCCGGAGGCGTGGGGGTTCAGCGCGCTGGAGAAACTTTGGATGCCGGGGTGAAGCCGGGAGTCGGGAGTCGGGAGTCGGGAGTCGGGAGTCGGGAGTCGGGAGTCGGGAGTCGGGATTCGGGATTCGGGATTCGGGATTGGAACAGCCCGCCGCGGTCCCACCGGCTCTGAATCCCCAATCCCTAATCCCGCTTCAAGGCCACCATCGGCGCGGTGCGTGCAGCATCGCGGGCTGGCAGCCAGCTGGCCGCGGCGGCAGTCAGCGAAAGGATCAGGGTCGCGGTGATCAGGGTGGGCGGGTCGTAGCTTTCGACGCCGTACAGCAGGTTTCTCAGGTAGGGCGCGAGCAGCGCATACAGGCCCAGACCGGCGAGCATCCCGACGACGGCCAGCCCGACGCCGCGCGAGGCGACCAGCCGGATGATGTGGCCTGGGCCGGCACCGAGCGCGACCCGGATGCCGAACTCGCGGCCGCGCAGCGTCACCATGTAGGCCATCGCGCCGTACAGGCCGAGGTTGCCGAGCAGCAGGGTGATCAAGGCGGCGCCGCCCAGCAACTGCAGCATCAGCACCAGTTCGGCGATCGATGCGTCGACGATGCCCTGCAGTGAGTCGGCCCTGGACACCGGCACCGTCGGGTCGAGCTCGTGGGCGATCTTGCCGATTGCCGCGATCAGCGCAGCGGTGGATCCGGCGTCCTTCGACCTCACCAGCAGCGCCATGCTGCCCGGGGCGCCAGGTTCAAGTGCAGCGTCCATCGGGGCCAACGGTGGCCGGTACAGCGTCGCCACCGGTGCGGTAGCCAGCGCGCGATCGCGCACATCGCCGACCACACCCACCACCGTATAGGCCGGGCCCGTGGGGTCGAGGCGCAGCCGCTCGCCCAGCGCTGAACTGCCGTCGCTGCCGCCGAACAGCAGGGTCGCGGCGCCTTGGCTCAGCACGATGTTGGCGGCGTGCTCGTGCTCGCTGCGTACAAAGCCGCGCCCCGCCAGCACCGGAATCCGCAGGGCGCTGAAGTAGTCGTCGTCGACGATATTGATCGGCAGGGTGAACACGCGGCCGTCGCGCTCGACGCGCAACGTCTGTTGCAGCGGTTCGCCGCGGGCCAAAGGCAGGCGCGTGGCCAGACCGGCGGCCTCGACCGATGGCAGTTCGCGCACTCGCGCGCTCAGCGCCGAGTAGAAGGCGACGCTGCGCGCATCGTCGTACTTGGCGAACGGCAGCCCGGTCCACAGGGTGGTGACGCGATCGGCTTTGAAGCCCGGGTCAACTTCGTACAGGCCCTGCGCGGAGCGCAGCAGCAGTGCGGAGCCGGCGGTGATTGCGAGTGCGACCGCGAACTGGGCAGCGACCACGGCGGCCTGCAGTCGCGGCCCCGCGGTGCCGCTCCGCCGGGCCTGCCCGAGCCCGCTTTGCAGCCGAAGCTGCAGCAGCGGCAGTAGTGCGCAGACCAGGGCGCCGATCACCGCCAGCAGCACGGCAACGCCGAGACTGTTCCAGCCCAGGCCAAGTTCGGAGACGCGCGGAAGCCCCGCGGGGCTGAGCGCGACGAACAGGCGCACGCCGGCCCAGCTCAACAGCAGGGCGAGCGCGGCCGCTGCTGCGCTGAGCAGCAGCGATTCGGTCAGCGCGTGCGCGACTGCGCGCAGGCCGCGGGCGCCCAGTGCGCGACGTACCGCCAGCTCGGCGCGGCGAGTGTCGGCGCGGATCAGCATCAGATTGGCGACATTGGCCCAGGCGACGAGCAGTACCAAGCCCGCTGCTGCCGCGAGCAGCCACAGCGTCGGCGCCACACCGGTGGTGAGGTGCTCGCGCAGCGGCGTCACCACCGGCCTGAACTGCATCGTGTCCAGCCAGTCCCGGGTCGACCCGCCGGTCTGCAGACGCGGAAACTCCGTTGCGAGGTTCGGCAGCAGGGCTGCCAGCTCCTGTTGTGCTTGCGCGGGCGTCGCACCCGGCGCGAGGCGCGCCACGCCGGCGTAGACGAACTCGCCGACGCCAGCGGCCTCGTCGAAGCGCCCGGGCAGCCACATCCGCGTGTCGGCCCGCGGGAAAGCGAAGCCTGCGGGCATCACACCGACGATCTCGCGTCGCACGCTGTTGACCATGAGCGTCTTGCCCAGCGCGTCGGGCGCGGCATTGAACCGCGCGCGCCACTCGGCCTCGCTCAGGATCACCGCGCCCGGCCCATTGCGGTGGTACTCATCCTCGTTGAACACACGGCCAAGCAGTGGTGCCACGCCGAGCAGGGGCAAAGTGCCAGCGCCGACCCAGCTCACGCTCAAGCCCTCGGCGGGCGCGCTGCTGTTCTCATCCCAGACATTCGACTTGCCGTCGCCACCGCGATGGAATCCGACCGCTTCCAGCCGGCGTGCCGACCGTTGATAAAGCTCACGCAGCGCCGGCGGCTGACCCTGCCACTGCTGCTGCGGCGTCTCCCAGCCGATGCTGACCAGCCGATCCGGATCCTGATAAGGCAGCGGTGCCAGCAGCACGCCGTGCACGATCGAGAACATCGTGGTGGCGGCACCGATGCCCAGCGCGAGGATCAGGATCACCGTCAGCGCGAATACCGGCGTGCGCCGCAGGGATCGGAGGCTCTGACGAAGATTCATCCGCGCCGGGCGTGGGTGTGGATGCCGAGGGATGCAGCTGCGAGGCGTTCGTCGTGCGCAGGCAAGGGCGGCATGCGGCTTGCCACTGTCGAGGCGTCGGAAGCGGCGGGCGTGCGACCGGTGTCGCGGCTCATGCGTGGATCTCACTGCTACGCGCCGCAGCAATCGCCGCAATCCGCGCGCGCTGCAGCGCTTCACCGACCTGCGGACCCTTGAGCCCTGACAGATCGAGATCACGCGCTTGCACCGCCAGCGCGGCGCGGTGGCAGCGCGTGAGCAGCTCGCGGTTGGGGTAGGGCGCATCTTCGCTGCCGAGCCGGCCGCGCTTGTCGATCTCACAGACCCGGCCGATCTGGTCGATGCGCTCGGGTCGGCGGTAGCCGTCGCAGCGCTGGATCAGGGCCTCGATCTTGGAGGCGCGCATTTCATCCAGGCGATGAACATTCAGATGCTCGCGGCAGGCGTGCAGGGCCAGCTCGCGGAAGTGGGTCGGCACCTTCAAACGCGCGCTCACCGCCTCGATCGGCTCCAGCCCGCGTTCTTCGTGGCGGAGGTGCTTGGGCAGCTCTTCGCTCGGCGTCAGCGCCTTGCCAAGATCGTGCACCAGCACCGCGAACGCGATCTGCGCATCGCCGGGCGCCAGCTGTGCCGACTGCGTGAGACACAGCTCGATATGCAGACCGGTGTCGACCTCGGGGTGGTACTCGGCCCGCTGCGGCACGCCGTACAGGGCATCGACTTCCGGTAGCAGGCGAGCCAATGCGCCGCAGTCGCGCAGGCTGCGCAGCGCCGCCTCCGGGGCGGGTTCAGCAAGCGCGCGCTCGAGTTCCTTCCAGACCCGCTCCGGCACCAGGTGGTCGACTTCGCCGGCCGCCACCATCGAGCGCATCAAGGCCAGCGTTTCATCGGCGATGCGAAAGCCGAGCGGCGCGAATCGAGCCATGAAGCGGGCTACGCGCAGGATCCGCACCGGGTCTTCGGCGAACGCTGGCGACACATGGCGCAGCAGGCGCGCATCGAGATCGGCGCGGCCGCCGTAGGGGTCGATCAGGCGCCCGTCCGCCGCCTGTGCGATCGCATTGATGGTCAGGTCGCGACGCTGCAGGTCTTCTTCCAGGGTCACGCCTGGATCGGCATCGACCACGAAGCCGCGATAGCCGCGGCCTGATTTGCGCTCGGTGCGCGCGAGCGCGTACTCCTCGCCGCTGTCGGGATGCAGGAATACCGGGAAATCGGCGCCGACGGCCTTGAAGCCAAGCGCATGCATCTGCGCCGGATCGCAGCCGACGACGACCCAATCGCGGTCGCCCACGGGTCGGTCGAGCAGGGCATCGCGCACGGCGCCGCCAACGAGGTAGGTGTGTTCTGCGAGGTTTGGATCGGCCATGCCGTGCATGGTAGCGCCGTGCAGTCTGCGGCTCGCCTTGCCCACGCATGTCCGGATGCGGTGGCATCCCCCGTATCCCCCGCGCTGGCGGCTGTCAGCGCCAAGGAATTCTCGTTGACATGCTGTTCACCAAACGCCTACCGTGCCGTCACGCAAGCCCAATCCGCCACGGGGGTGTCGGATGAACGAGTCGCAGCCCGCGGGCGGCACTCCAGCCAGCTATCGGATCGCCATCATCGGTTCTGGCCCGGCCGGGCTGAGCGCGGCTGCGCGCGCCGCCGAGATCGATGCCGCCGAGCGCCCGGGGCAGCCGCCCAGCCACGTGCTGCTGGAGGCCTCCGCAGCGCATGCGCGCACCATCCAGCGCTACCAGAAAGGCAAGTTCGTGATGGCCGAGCCCGGCTTTCTCGATCTGCGCAGCCCGCTGCGTTTCCGCGCTGGTTCGCGCGAGGCGGTGCTGGATGCCTGGGCACGCGGGATCGAGGCCTTGGGCGTGAACGTCCGCTACGGCTCGGAAGTGACCGCGTTGCGCGGCGAGCGCGGCAGGTTCGAGATCGAGTTGAAGGACGGCGGCCGTGTGCGCGCCGAGCATGTGGTGCTGGCGATCGGCCTCGAAGGCCAGCCCAACCGGATCGGTGCGCCGGGCGAGGACTGCGGCATCGTCCACTACCAGCTCGATGACCCCGAGGCCTGGCAGAACGAAACCATCGTGGTAGTCGGCGCCGGTGACTCCGCAATCGAGAACGCACTCGGCCTGTCGCGCTTCAATGCCGTGCACATGGTCAACCGCCGCGAAGAATTCTCGCGCGCGAAAGAGGGCAATCTGAACGCGGTGCTGAAGGCGATCAACGACCGCGCGCTCGACTTCCACTGCCACTACCGCGCCTCGGTCGCCAGCATCGAACCACCCGCCGCCGACGGTCGCGGTGCGGTGGTGCTGAACACGCCCGATGGCCAGCGCCGGATCGAGTGCCACAAGGTGCTGGCGCGCCTGGGCGGCACGCCGCCGCGCAAGTTCCTGGAAGCCTGCGGCATGGCGTTTCCGAGCGATCGCCCGGATGCGCTGCCCACCCTCGATGCGCAGTACCAGTGCAGCGTGCCGGGCCTGTATGTGATCGGTTCGCTGGCCGGTTTCCCGCTGATCAAGCAGGCGATGAACCAGGGCCAGGATGTGGTCGACAGCATCCTCGGACGCGCGGTGCGGCCGGTCGATCACGTGCTGCTGGCGCTGCAGTTTGCCGGCTTGCCCTATGTGGCCGAGGTCGAGGAAATCCTGGCCCTGTATCAGCAGCGCATTCCGATGTTCCGGCGCATGAATGCGCTGGCCTTCCGCGAGCTGCTGATCGAGAGCCGGCTGATCGTCAGCGCCGGTGACGCCGACACCTTGAATGACGCCAACAAGCAGGTGCGCGCTGCAATCGAGCGTCGCCGTGCCGAACAGCGCGCGCGCCAGGCCGCGATGCTGGAGCAGATGCGTCGCGCCGGCGAGACGCCGTCTGAATCCGAAACCGCCGAGCCGCCCGAGCCGCGCGCCTCCGAGGTGCTGGCGGCCGGCAGCGTGCTGTTCCGCGAGGGCGAATACAGCAGCGGTTTCTACACCGTGCTCGAAGGCGAAGTGCGGCTGCGCTACGGCGACGCCACCGAGTACGTGCTGCAGCCCGGCCAGTTCTTCGGCGAGATGAGCCTGATCTCGGGTCGCCCGCGTGGCGGCGATGCCTTCATCGGTGCTGACACCATCGTCATCGAAACCCCGCGGCGGACGATGGTGAAGCTGCTGAACTCGAACGACGAAGTGCGCGCCGGTGTGGACTGGATCTTCATCGTCCGCGCGCTGCAGGCGCACTTCGCTCCAGCCCTGCCGGTGGCCGAGCTGCGCGCGGTGGCGCAGGCCGCCAAGGTGCATACCTTCAATGCTGGCGAGCCGCTGTACTCGCAGAACGAAACCGGCGACTGCCTGCATCTGGTGCGCAGCGGCACCGTCGCCCTGTTGCGCGATGGGGTTACGGTCGGCCATGTGCAAAGCGGCCAGCTGTGCGGGCAGATGGCCCTGATGGGCGACCCGGTCCGGCGCGAGACCGCGCGGGCTGCGGTGCGGGTGGAAACGATCCGTCTGGGCCGCGCCGAGTTTCTGGATCTGCTCAAGAAAGACCCGCAGCGGGTCGGCGCGCTGCAGGACGAAACCAGCGCCCAGCTGCGTCGTTTCTCGGTGCTGGAGGCCCTGCCCGAGGGGGGTGAGCTGGTCTCGTTCCTGATGGGCGAAGGTCTGGGCGAGGCCACCAATGCGCTGCTGATCGACGAGGCGCTCTGTGTCGGTTGCGACAACTGTGAGACGGCCTGCGCCGAGACCCATGCCGGCATCTCGCGGCTGGATCGGCATCGCGGCAAATCGTTCGCGGCGGTGCAGGTGCCGATCTCCTGCCGCCACTGCGAACACCCGCACTGCATGAAGGACTGCCCGGTCGATTCGATCCACCGCGCGCCCTCGGGCGAGGTCTTCATCGATGACCGCTGCATCGGCTGCGGCAACTGCCAGACCAACTGCCCCTATGGCGTGATCCGCATGGAGTACGCCGCTCCCGAAAAGCCCGGCCTGCTGTCCTGGCTGTTGATGGGTTTCGGCGCCGGCCCTGGCGAGGATCGCGCTGCCAAGCCCGACAAGCAGGCCAAGGCGGCCGGCAAGAAGGCGGTGAAATGCGACGCCTGCATGGGCATCGATGGCGGCCCGGCCTGCGTGCGCGCCTGCCCAACCGGTGCGGCGGTGCGGCTGGCGCCAGACGGCTTCACCGACCTGATCGCGAAGCGACTGAATGGCTAGCGGGCGCGCCAGTGGGGAGGCGTCGGGCAGCTTTCTGGGTCCGCGCGCGCGCCGCTACGGCTGGCTGGCGCTGGCCGTGTCAGGCGTATCGATCGCGATCTACGCCAGCCAGCCGGCGACCCTGCCGCCCAACGGCGGCAGCTGGCAGGGCTATGTGCTGGGCACCCTGGGCGCCGTGCTGATCGTGTGGCTGTCCCTTCTCGGAATTCGCAAGCGCAGCTACCGATCCAACCTGGGCAGCGTGCAGGGCTGGGTCGCTGCCCACGTGATGTTGGGCCTGGCCCTGGTGGTGGTGGCGACCCTGCACAGCGCGTTTCAACTTGGCTGGAATGTTCACAGCCTGGCCTATGTGCTGATGCTGGTGGTGATCCTGAGCGGCGTGTATGGCCTGTATGTCTACCTGCGTCTGCCGCGCCGGATCGCGGCGATCCACGCCGGCCGTCGCCGCGAGGACTGGCTGACCACGCTGAACCGCATCGATGCCGACATGCGTGCACAGGGCCAGCAGGCCGATGCGCTGACGTTGGCGGTGGTTGAAAGCGCGATCGACCGCACCACCCTCGGCGGCGGCGTGTGGGCACAGGTGCTGGGCCGCGACCACTCGAAGATGATCGACCCCGCGGCGCAGCCGGCGGGCTCGAAGATGCTCGCCAACCGCGGCCAGCAGAAGCTGCTCGACTACCTAGCCGGGCGCGTGCCGAAGGCGCGCAAGCGCGAGGAATCGGCCGCGCTGCAAAGCCTGCTCGGCCTGGCCGCGCAGCGTGCGCGGGCGCTGGAGGTGCTGCGCCGCAGCGTCGCCCTGCAGGCGCGCCTGCAGCTGTGGCTGTACCTGCATATTCCGCTCACCGTGGGCCTGCTGGCCGCGCTCACGGTGCACATCCTCACCGTCTTCCTCTACTGGTAGCGCGCCGTGCTTGTTCTGTTGCGCCGGGTGTATCGCGATCGCAAGGGGGCCGAAACCCTGCTTGAGGCCAGCCACGAGGGCGGGCTGATCACGCTGGGCCATCGCAACGACCAGACGCTGCAGCTGCACGACCCGCAGATCGCGCCCAGACATCTGACCATCAAGCCGTTGTCGGGCGGCCGCTTCAGCCTGCGTGCGGTCGGCGCTGCGAGCATGCAGCTCGACGGGGTCAGTGTGCGCACGGCGGTGCTGTCGCCGGGGCAGAAGGTGGAGCTCGGCGCGCAGGAGCTCGGCGTGATCTCCGCACCGGCCGGCTTCGGCGGCGCCCTGCAGCTGACCCAGATCGAACAGGCGCAGAACTTTGGCCCGGCCACGCACTTCCAGACCCGGCTCGACCAGACCGGCCTGCGCATGCGCGCCAACGCCTGGCTGCTGGTGTTGCTGGCGGCCCTCTTGCTGGGGCTGCCGCTGGCTGGATTCTTCAATCCGGCGCTCGGCGGCTGGCTGCGCGCGAATACGCCTCTGCTGTCGGATGCGGTCTGGAGCAGTGGGCCGCTGGCCAATGCCCACCACACGCTGGAGATCGATGTCGACTGCAATGGCTGCCATCTCAAGCTGTTCGAGACCACGCCGGACCGCGGCTGCCTCGGCTGCCACGAGGGCCAGAAAGGCCATGTCGATGTGACTGTGCATGCGGTTCCGCAGCTGGCCGACGCCCACTGCGCGAGCTGCCACAAGGAACACAACGAACCGGCGATGCTGGTGCGCGAGGACACCGGCCTATGCGTCGACTGTCATCGCGACCTGCAGCAGGTCGCCACCCATCAGAACGGCGGCAGCATGGCGCATCCGGTGCTGGGCTTCGAGCCGGGCCGGCACCCGGAGTTCCAGCTCGCCCTGCTGCGCTTCGATGCTGAGCTGAAGGCGTGGTCGACCGAGCGGGTGCGCCCTTCCGCCGATGTGGTGGCGTCGGAGAGCTCGAACCTGAAGTTCCCGCACGATGTGCATCTCGACTTCAAACGCGTGCAGGTGCGCGCCGAGGATCGCGCGCTCGGCTGCGCTGATTGCCACAGCCTGCTGAGCGATGGCGAGCATTTCCGGCCGATCACCATGGAAGCCAACTGCCGCAGCTGCCACGGGCTGGGTTTCGACGAAGAAGAGCCCGAGCGTCAGCTGCCGCATGCGCAGGTGCGCGCAGCCGTGCTGGCGCTGGAGGAGCACTACATCCGCCAGTTCGCCGACACCGCCAAGACGATCGAAGTGGGCCAGCGCAATCGGCGCCGGCCGGCGCGGGTCGATGTCGATCCGTGCCCGCAGGGCGCGCTGGCCTGTGGCCGCGAACGGGCCGAGATCGAGGCGCACAACCAGTTCACCCGCTCCGGCTGCGTCACCTGTCACGAGGTCAGCGAACACCCCGAGCGCGCGGTCTACGAACGCTGGCAGATTCTGCCGGTGCGACTGGTGTCGGATTTCTACCCGCAGGCACGTTTCGACCATATCGCCCACCTGACGCGTCGCGACACCCGCGCCGAAGATGACGCCACCTGCATCGGCTGCCATGCCGCCGATGTGTCAGGCGCCAGCAGCGATGTGCTGATGCCGGGCATCGACGGCTGCGTGACGTGTCACGGCGAGCAGCGCGGCAGCCAGAACGTGCAGCTGGACTGCACCGGCTGCCACGGTTTCCATCTGCCCGCGGGCACGCCGATGCAGGCGGTCGGGCCCTCGCCGCATGCCGCCTCAGCAGCAACCGCAGGAGTTGAGCAATGAACGCGATCAGGCGGTGGTGCGGAACGCGAGCCGATGGAGCGGGGCGGTGGCGTTTCGGCGCGGCGCCGCCGCTCGCGGTGTCGGTGGCCGTCGCATTGCTGGCTGTCTTCAGCACGGCTTCCAGCCTAGCCAATGAGGGCGCCAGCCTGCGTGGCATGGGACTGACGGAGCCCGCCGCCCGCAGCGGCAGCCGCAATGTCCAAGCCGCACCGCAGGCGCAGACCTGCGCCAGCTGCAGCGTCTCAGCCGGCATCGAAGCCTCGCAGACGCTCAGTGCCGAGGACGTCGGGCAAGTCATCGCCCAAGCGGTGGCGCAGGCGCGAGCAGCCAATGCGGTCGCCAGCATCGCCGTGGTCGATCGGGTCGGCAATGTGCTCGGCGTCTATGTGATGGCCGGTGCAGCGCGCGATGTGCGCGTGACCAGCACTCCAGCCGGCGCAACGGGTATCGACGGTGGCCTCGAAGGCATCGTGCTGCCGGCGGCCGTCGGCGGCCCGGCGCTGGCGGCGATCGCCAAGGCGATCACCGGTGCCTACCTGTCCAGCGGCGGCAATGCCTTCAGCACCCGCACCGCCAGCCAGATCGTGCAGCAGCATTTCAATCCGGGCGAGATCAATCAGCCCGGCGGCCCGCTGTTCGGCGTGCAGTTCAGCCAGCTGGCCTGTTCGGATTTCATGCGTCGCGCCAGCCTGATGCAGGCCAGCACCGGCCCCAAGCGCTCGCCGCTGGGGCTGTCGGCCGACCCGGGCGGCTTTCCGCTGTACAAGCAGGGCGTGCTGGTCGGCGGTGTCGGCATCAGCGCCGACGGTCTGTACACGCTGGATCCGAGCGTGGCCGATTTCGACAGCGATCTCGATGAACGGATCGCGCTCGCCGCGACCCAGGGCTTCAGCGCGCCGGCCGACATCCGCGCCGATCGCATCACCGTCGATGGCAAGGTGCTGCGCTTCGCCGATACGCGTACTGCCGAGCTGGCCGCGGGCGTCGGCAGCGCGCGCTTCGCTGCACTCACCCCGGGCGATGGGCAGCTGCTTGCGGTGCCGGGCTACGGCGGCGGCAGCCTGCGCGCCGGCACCGCGTTTGGGCAGGCCGAATCAGGCCTGCGCCTGGCGGCAGAAACCGAATTCGACAGCGCTGAGGCCCTGGTCTGGGTCGATGCCTTCGATGCACCGCGTCACCCGCCGCGCGCCGGCAGTGAGGCTGCGGCGGCGCTGAGCGCGGACGAGGTGCGCGGCCTGCTCGCCGAAGCGCTGAAAGTGGCCGATGCCAGCCGCGCGCAGATCCGTCGCCCGCTCGGCTCGAAGGCGCGGGTATCGATCGCCGTGGTCGACTCGCGCGGCGAGATCCTCGGCATGGTGCGCAGCCCGGATGCGCCTGTGTTCGGTGCCGATGTCTCGCTGCAGAAGGCGCGCTCGGCGGCGTTCATGTCCTCGCCGCAGGCGGCAGCCTTCATTGAGGGCCTGACCGAACCGACTGTACTGCTGGATGCCAACTTGAGCCCGCGCCGCAGCATCGACCTGCGCGCCACGCTGACGCCGTTGCGCGGCCTGCTGGGCGCGAATGCGCTGCGGGGCGAGACCGCATTCTCGGCGCGTGCGATTGGCAATCTGGCGCGGCCATTCTTCCCCGATGGTCTGCTGAACGCGCCGCCGGGCCCGCTGTCGGCGCCGCGCGGGCAGTGGAGCCCGTTCGCGACCGGCTTCCAGCTCGATCTGGTGCTGAACGGCATCGTCCAGCATGTGGCCTTCACCGCCGGGCTGCCGGGCTTCAGCAGCGACACGCCCGCCAACTGTGTGGGCGTGCAGCTGGGCGCAGGCAGCTCGGCTTCGCCGGGCGGCAATCTTGCGAACGGCCTGCAGATTTTCCCCGGCGGCTTGCCGGTGTATCGCGGCAGCCAATTGGTCGGCGCGGTGGGTGTGTCTGGCGATGGCATCGATCAGGACGACATGGTCGCCTTGCTGGCGGTGCACAACGTCAGCGCGCGTGGCGCCGGTATCGCCAATGCACAGACAGATCGACGAGCGGACCGGCTGAGCCCCGCCGGCGTGCGCCTGCGCTATGTGCAGTGTCCGTACAGCCCCTTCCTGGGCTCGGGCGCGCACAACGTGTGTGTGGACAGGTGAGCATGCCGATGAACAGACTGTCGTTCGGCGCGATCACCTGTCGCACCCGCGTATTCAACCGAGGCGCCAGCGTGCTCGCGCTGGCGCTGTTGAATGGCCTGCTCTCGTCGACACCAAGCTCCGCACAGGCGCCCGCTGTCGCGCCGGCCGCCGAGGCGCCGAAACCGAGCAGCAGCCGCACCCGCATGCCCGACTGCGCGCCGCTGAAGGCCGAGGACCTGCGCGTGCGCTCGCGGCGTCGGCCCGGCGATGCCGGCATCGACTGCGTGCCGACCTATGACGAGGCCGCCGACCCCGAGCTGCGACGGCAGCTGCGCGACGAATCACTGATCGAGCCGCGGGTGTATTCCGATGTGCCTTCACCCGCCCAGATCAAGGCCCCGGCCATCGTGCCGGTGCCCGACCGCTGGCGGATCGTGGATACGCTGTACGGCGACAACCGGCTCGACCCCTACAACCGCAATGTGCTGAAGGGTGACAAACCGGTCCGCAACGGCGACGAGTTTTTCTCGGTCACCGCGATTGCCGACACCGTGCTGCAAACCCAGCGCTCGCCGACGCCGGTCGGCTTCCAGAGCATCGACCGTCCGGACTCGAACGATGTATTCGGGCGTTCGCGGCAGGAGGTGTTCGCCGAAACCCTGCTGGTCGAACTGGTGTACCTGAAGGGCAATACCGTGTTCCGGCCGCCGGACTACGAGTTCCGCCTGACGCCGGCCTTCCAGTACAACCGCGTCGAGGTCGAAGAGACCCTGGCGCTGAACGTCGACCCGCGTCGTGGCCGGACCCGCAGCGACCGCCATTTCGGCCTGCAGGCGGCGTTCTACGACTACCACATCCGTGATGTGTCGGAGAACTACGACTTCGACAGCGTGCGGGTCGGTATCCAGCCGATCACTGCCGATTTCCGCGGATTCCTGTTCAACGATTCGCCGTTGGGCGTGCGCCTGTTCGGCACGCGCAAGAACAACATCTTCCAGTACAACCTCGGCCTGTTCCGGCGGCTGGAGAAAGACACCAACAGCGGCCTGAACGACCTCGGCGAATCGCCGCGCAAGGACGACGTGTTCATCGCCAACCTCTACTGGCAGGATCTGTTCAAGCTCGGCCTGAACTCGCAGTTCGCGCTGCTGCACAACCGCAACCGCGAGGACGGTGAGTTCTATTTCGATCGCAATGGCTTCATCGCCCGCCCGGCCAGCTTCGGCGACGAGCGGCCGCGCCGCTACGACGTCAGCTATCTCGGCTACAGCGTCGATGGCCATATCGACCGCCTCAACATCAGCGGCAGCACCTACTACGCATTCGGCCACGAGAAGAACGGCGCCTTCAGCAGCGAGCCGTCCGACATCCGCGCCGGCTTCGCCGCCGCCGAGCTGTCGATCGACTACTCCTGGATCCGCCCGCGCGTATCGCTGCTGTACGCGACCGGCGATTCCGACCCATTCGACAATCGTTCGGAGGGCTTCGACGCGATCTTCGAGAATCCGCTGTTTGCGGGCGCTGACACCAGCTACTGGATCCGCCAGAGCGTGCCGCTGATCGGCGGTGGCCGGGTCGCCCTGTCGGGCCGCAACGGCCTGCTGAACTCGCTGCGCTCCAGCAAGGAGCAGGGCCAGAGCAACTTCGTCAATCCCGGTCTTGGGCTGGTCGGCGCCGGAGTCGATCTGGACCTCACGCCCGAGCTGCGGCTGTCGTTCAATGCCAACGGCCTGTGGTTCGACGAAACCGCCGTGCTTGAGGTCGCCCGCCAGCAGGCGGACATCCCCAAGCACATCGGCACCGACGTGTCGGCCGCAGTGATCTGGCGGCCGTTCATGAGCCAGAACATCGTTATGCGCTTGTCCTATGCCTCGCTGCTGCCGGGCAGTGGCTACAAGGCGCTGTTCCCGGACCAGGGGCGACCGCATTCGCTGCTGGCCAATCTGATTCTGACTTACTGAAGGGGGCGATCATGATCGCGCAGCTATTCGCGGTGATGCGCTCCAAGGCCGCAGCTCTGACGCAGACCCGTCGCGCTTTCATAGGGTGGATCTTGACCCAGCCCGCATCCATAGGGTGGGTCTTGACCCACCGATCTCCCCACCCAGCCACCGCGCCCATTTGGGTGGTCCGGAGCGACTTGAACCGCGGCCAGACCTCAGCGGCGGTGGGTCAAGACCCACCCTATGGCCGGTTGGTGGGTCAAGACCCACCCTATGGCCGGTTGGTGGGTCAAGACCCAACCTATGGGCGATGGGGGTTTGCGGCGGTCCTCGCCCTTGCCTCCAGCCTCAGCTTCGCCGCTGGCGGCAACTACGAGGCGGTCGAACGCAGCGACCCGATGGGCGCGGCCGCGCCGGCCAGCCAGAGCGCCGAGCAGGCCGCGGCCAATAGCGCCGGCTGCCTGGGCTGCCACACCCAGACCGACATGCCGACCATGCACGACAACCCGGCGGTGAAGCTGGGCTGCGTCGACTGTCACGGCGGCAATGCGGCCGTGCAGGTCGCCACAGGTGCGGTGCAGGGGGATGCCGTCTACACCGCTGCGATGGAGCAGGCGCACGTGCTGCCGCGGTTTCCGGAGGCCTGGGACACCAGCGCCACACCCGAGCGCACCTACACCCTGCTGAATGCGGAGCGCCCGGAGTTCGTGCGCTTCATCAATCCCTCCGACTATCGCGTCAATGAGCTCGCCTGCGGTGCCTGCCATCAGCCGGTGATCGACGCGGCGCGACGCAGCCTGATGGCGACCGGGGCGATGTTCTGGGCAGGTGCGGCGTACAACAACGGCATCCTGCCGTTCAAGCAATCCATTCTGGGCGAGGCCTATACCGACGACGGCCACCCCGGCAGCGTGCTGGCACCGATCCCGCCCACGCCCGAGATGAAATCGCGCGGCATTCTGGCCGAGCTGCTGCCGCTGCCGGCCTTCGAGACGATCAAGCCGGGTGACAACTTCCGCGTGTTCGAGCGTGGCGGTCGCAACATCCTCAGCCTGTTCCCTGAAACCGGGGTTCCGAACATCGCCGGCAACATCCAGCGTCTGGAAGAGCCGGGCCGGCCGGACATCCGCCAATCCAATCGTGGCCCCGGCACCGGTGCGCGGATTTCGGTTCCGGTGCTGAACATGCACAAGACCCGGCTGAACGACCCGATGATGTGGTTCGCCGGCACCAACGATCAGCCGGGCGACTATCGCCATTCCGGCTGCGCGTCCTGCCATGTGGTGTACGCCAACGATCGCGACCCGCGCCACTCCGGGCCGTATGCGATGCACGGCCATGCCGGCACCAGCGCCAGTGTCGATCCGACCATTCCGAAGGATCGCTCCGGCCACCCGCTCAAGCACGGCTTCACCCGCGCGATTCCGAGCAGCCAGTGCATGGTCTGCCACATGCACCAGCCGAACATGTTCATGAACACCTTCCTCGGCTACACCATGTGGGACTACGAGTCCGATGCGCCGCACATGTGGCCGGAACAGCAGCAGTATCCGGACGCCGGGCAGATGCGCGCGGTGCTGGAGCGCAATCCCGAGGGCGCGGCGCCGCGCGGCAAATGGGGCGACATCGATTTCCTGGCCCAGGTCTGGGACATGAACCCGCAGCTCTCCGACACCCAGTTCGCGGACTACCACGGCCACGGCTGGAATTTCCGCGGCGTCTACAAGCGCGACCGCGACGGCAACCTGCTGGATGCCGAGGGCGCGCAGGTGGCGAACGACGACCCGGAGAAGTTCAAGAAAGCGGTGCACCTGTCCTCGATCCATGTCGATGTCGGCATGCACTGCGTCGACTGTCATTTCAGCAGCGACTCGCACGGCAATGGGCACATCGGTGGCGAAGTGGCGCTGGCGGTCGAGGTCGGCTGCAAGGACTGCCATGGCGATGCCACGACCTATCCGAGCCTGTACACCTCAAATCCGGCGGCGCTCGACGGCGGTCAGGACCTGCGCCTGCTGCGCACGCCCGATGGCCGCCGCCGCTTCGAGTGGATCGGCGACACGCTGTTCCAGCGCTCGATGATGGATCCCGAGCTCGAATGGGAGATGAGCCTGGTGCGCGACAGCGTCACCCCGGGCAATGCGCACTACAACGCCAAGGCGGCGCGCGCGAAGACAGTCGGCTCCGATACTGAAACCCAGGCCTTCGGCCCCGATGTCGACCCGGCCACCTATGCGCACAGCTCCGAGAAGATGGAGTGCTACGCCTGCCACACCAGCTGGACCACGACCTGCGGCGGCTGCCACCTGCCGGTCGAGGCCAACTGGAAGACCGAGCGCCACCACTACGAGGGCGGCGCGACGCGCAACTACGCCACCTACAACCCGCAGGTCGCACGCGATGAGGTCTTCATGCTCGGCCGCCACAGCCCGGCCAAGGGCGGCAAGATCGCGCCGGTGCGCAGCTCCTCGGCCTTGGTGCTGTCGTCGACCAATTCGAGCCGCGAACGCATCTATGTGCAGCAGCCGCCGATCGCGGCCAGCGGCTTCAGCTCGCAGGCGATGAACCCGCACTACCCGCACACCGAGCGCAAGACCGAAACCCGTGTCTGCAGCGACTGCCATCTGTCGGCCGATGGCGACAACAACGCGATCCTGGCGCAGACGCTGATGCTCGGCACCAAGTTCATCGATTTCGTCGGCTACCACGCCTACGTCGGCGGGGCCGGCGAAGTGGCCGCGGTGCAGGTCACCGAATGGGACGAGCCGCAGGCGGTGATCGGCAGCTACCTGCATCGCTACGCCTACCCGGACTGGTTCAGGGAGCACCAGCAGCGCGAGCGCGAACTGCAGACCGGGCATCGCCATCGTTCGGGCGAGGTCGGCTGCGTGCAGCTGCGCGGCGAGTATCTGTATGCCGCGGCCGGCGACGAAGGTCTTCGGGTGTACGACGTCGCCAACATCGCGAACAAGGGCTACAGCCAACGGATCGTCACCGCGCCGTTCAGCCCGCTGGGGCAGGGCACGCGAGTGAAGTCCGAGAACGCCACCTGCCTGCATCTGGTCACCACCCAGCCGGTGCACCCGGAGCGCAATCAGGGCGATCTCATGCGCGTGGACAACCTCGAACAGCCCTTCCATCCGATCTACAACTATGCGCTGGTGACTGACGCGGTCGAGGGTTTGATCCTGGTCGACGTCAATACGCTGGCCGATGCCGAGCCGCGCAACAACGACCTGAGCCGCGCACTGACCTGGAACCCGGACGGCGTGCTCGATGGTGCGCGGCATATCGAAATGGCCGGCTACCGTGCCTACATCAGCACGCCGCGCGGGGTGGTGGTGGTGAATCTCGATACACCACTGCACCCGCGGGTGGAGGCGCAGATCGCGTTGCCCGGCGCGCGTGCGGCGGCGGTGCAGTTCCGCTACCTGTTCGTGGTCGACGATGCCGGCCTGAAGGCGGTCGATGTCACCGACCCGGCCCGGCCGCGGGTGGTCGACAACAACACCCTCGCGTTCAAGGACGCCCGCCGCGTGTTCGTGGTGCGCGACTACGCCTACGTGGCGGCCGCCGATGAAGGCCTGGTGCTGGTGGATATCCGCCGGCCCGAGGCGATGCGCGAGTACCAGCGGCTCGGCGCGGCCGAGGGCATCGCCGACGCCCGCGACGTGGTGGTGGCCACCACCAATGCCTCGCTGTTCGCCTATGTCGCCGACGGCCGCGAGGGCCTGAAGGTGCTGCAGCTGACGTCGCCGGCCTCGCAACCGAACTTCTACGGTTTCTCGCCGGCACCGAAGCCCGAATTGATCGCGCACTATCCGACCCGCCGCCCTGCCTTGAGTCTGTCGCGGGCATTGGAGCGCGACCGCGGCGTGGATGAAACCGGCGGCCAGGTGGCGGTGTTCGGCCGTCGCGGTGCGCGTCCGCTCAATCTCGAAGAAATGCAGCGCCTGTATCTGAACGCCAACGGGGAGCCTTGGTATGTCCATGACCAATTGCCGGAATAAGCGCGCCGCGCTGGGACTGCTGGCGCTGTTGGCAAGCGCGGGTGCACTGGCGCAGCCGGTGGAGGCGCCGCTCAGCCATCAACACCTCGGCCCGGCGACCTGCGCCAGCAGCGCCTGCCACGGCCGGGTGGTGGCGGATGAGAACGCGCGGGTGCGGCTGGACGAGTACCGCCTGTGGTCCCGCGAGGATCGACACGCGCGGGCCTATCAGACCCTGCTCAGCGCCGAATCGCAGGCGATCGCGCGCAAGCTCGGCATTGGCCCTGCCCACGAGGCCAAGGCCTGCCTGGACTGCCACGCTGACAACGTCGCCGAAGCCCAGCGCGGGCCGAAATTCCAGCTCTCCGATGGCGTCGGCTGCGAAGCCTGCCACGGCGGCGCGGAAGGCTGGATCGCCTCGCATGCCGAAGCCGGCGTGTCCCACGCCGACAATGTCGAGAAAGGTTTGAACCGGACCGAAGATGCCGGCGTGCGCGCCGAGCTGTGCCTGTCGTGTCACTACGGCAACAGCGAGAAGTTTGCCGGCCACGACATGATGGCGGCGGGCCATCCGCGGCTGTCGTTTGAACTGGTGGCTTTCACCGCCAACCAGCCGGCGCACTTCGACATTGACGAGGACTACCTCGAGCGCAAGGGTGCGCACAGCGCGGTGAGTCTGTGGGTGCAGGGGCTGGCGCACGGAGTCAAAGCGCAGACCGCCCTGCTGCGCAGCCCGCGCTTCGTGCGCGGTGGGCTGTTCCCCGAATTGGCCGCGTTCGACTGCCACGCCTGTCACCACCCGATGGACGATCGCCGTGACGGCCAGACGGCCGTGCACGCCGGGCTCGCGCAGGGGGCGGTGCGGCTGAACGACAGCAGTGCGCTGCTGCTGATCGCCGCGCTGGAGGTGATGAACCCGCCGCAGGCGCAGAGCTTCAAGCGCGAGCTCAACGCTCTGCATCGCGCGACCGGCGGCGGCTTGACGGCGATCCAGACCGTTGCCGCGCGCATGGACAGTCAGATGGACGCGGTGGTCGCCGGTCTTTCAGGACGCAGCTTCGCACCGGAGGATCTGCGTCGCCTGCGCAGCGCCCTGCTGCGCCGTGCTGCGGGCGGCGAGTATCGCGACTTCGCCGCCGCCGAGCAGGCCTATCTGGCAGTGGAGACGCTCTGCATCGAACTGGGCGAGGGCGAGTCGCTGAAACCCCAGCTCGATCAGCTGTTCGCCAGCCTGGAGGATGAGCACCGCTTCCGCGCGGCGCGCTTTGCGAGCGCGGCGGCCAAGCTGCCGGGCACGCGTTGACCGCTGCTGCGGGTGCATCGCGCGCCGCAGCACCCTCAGCACCCGCAGCGTCCCGAGCGATTGAGCGATTGAGCCAACCGTTCCACAGGCGTGTTCCTGACGGGCGACGTCGCCATCGAATGCTTTGCCCTTGGCTCGCCGGCCAGCGAGAATGCGCGCATACGGATGTGCGAAGGGAAATGCGACATGAGCGTTGAATCCAGCGGCTTCAAGCTTCGCGCCGAAGCCGACGGCACCGAGACACCGGTACGCAGCGGCATGACGGTGGGCCGCGGCGATGACTGCGATCTGGTGATCAAGCTCGGCGTGGTGTCGCGCCAGCACGCCCGCTTCAAGCTGGTCGACAACGCGCTGTGGGTCGAAGACCTGGGCTCGACCAATGGCACCACGGTCAATGGCGAGGCGGTGACCAGCGCGACCCGCGTCAAGCCCTCGGACATCATCTGTTTTGACGATGTCGCCTATCTGGTGCTGGCGGCCGGCGCGGCCTCTGCCGTTGCAGCCGCGCCTGAGCGCGAGCGTGATCGCACCGTCGTGGGCGCGCGGCTACCGCCACCGGCTGATGCAGCACTGAAAACCGTGCAGTCCGCCATGCCGGCACGCGCGCCCGCCGACGCGCCCGTTCTGCTGCCGCCAGCGCCCGCGGTGCCGTTGCCCGCGCAGCCGCGTCGGCCTGCATCCGAGCCGATCAGCGCGCCCGGCATTCCGCTGAGCTGGGCGGAATCCGACCGCCTGGAAGCGGCCTCGCATACGCAGGCACTGCCGGCCCTGTTGCGCCAGATCAGCCAGAAGACCGGTGACACCGAGGGTTTGATCGAGGCTGCGCGCGCGCATTGCCCCGTCCGACAGCCGCGTCTGATCGGCCTGAATCACGCCGTCGCCGGCGAGATCTTCGGGCTTGATGTCGGTGCCGGCAATCGCAAGTGGGAGTTGGGCCGCGATGCCGGTGCCGATATCCGCATCCTCGACGAAAGCGTGTCCGGCCGGCATGCCCAACTGGTGCTTGAGGATGGCCGCTGGAAAGTGGTCAACCTGATGTCGGTCAATGGCACCTTCGTCAATGGCCGCAAAGTGCTCAGCGCGTACCTCAAGACCACCGACAAGATCCGTCTGGGCAACGTCGAGCTGGCCTTTGATGCGGGCGTGGGGGGAAGCGCGTCGCAGTCAAACACATCGAGCGGAGGCGGACTATGGTCGCGTTTGCGCGGCGCACTTCTGCGCTTGTTCGGACGTAGCTGACGCAGCGATGCTCCGGTTTCGGAAGCTTGGTGCTCAGCGCAGCGAAGCTCGGCTCCGATAGGTTGGTGCCGAGCGCAGCGAGGCCCAACATCGCCCGCTTCAAGGATCGGCAAGCGCTGAAGTCTGCGATGTTGGGCCGCGCTGCGCTTGGCCCAACCTACAGAAAGGCCGCTTGGCCCTACCTACAGACGGGCCGCTCCGCGCAGGCCACAGGATGGACGTTACGCCCAAGCGGCGAATGCAAGGCTGCGTTCAACGCGCCACAGGTGCCGTGAGCGAGCGCGGCTCACGCAGCGCGCGGTGGCAGTGTGCGCTGAGGTCCGCAGACCCTACGCCAGCGTGTGTGCCGGCGGCCCATATGCGTCACCTGCATTGGTCCTGCCGAGGCGGAGCGCCTATCCTTCGGGGCTCGTCTTTCCCGGAGCCTTCGCGATGTTCTTCGAGCTGCAGCCTGCCCCCGCCGATCCTATCCTCAGCCTGATGGCCGCGTTCCGTGCCGACCCGCGGCCGCACAAGATCGACCTGGGCGTTGGCGTGTACAAGGATGAGGTCGGGCACACGCCGGTACTGGCCTGCGTAAAGCGCGCCGAAGCGCGCCGCAGCGAGCGCGAGGACAGCAAGACCTATATCGGCATGGCCGGTGATCCCGGCTTCAACGCTGCGCTCGAAAGGCTCGCCCTGGGCGATGTGCCTGCGCTCGCTGAGGGCCGCGTTGCAACCGCGCACACGCCCGGTGGCACCGGTGCGCTGCGAATGGCGGCGGAGTTGATCAAGCGCGCTCGGCCGGATGCCACGGTGTGGGTCAGCGACCCGACCTGGGGCAACCATCCCTCGGTGTTCAAGGCCGCCGGCCTGAAGGTGCGCGAGTACTCGTACTACGACGCCGCCACCCAGTCTTTGCGCGCCGAGGCGATGCTGGCGGCATTGACCGAGGTGCCGGCTGGCGATGTGGTTCTGCTGCATGCCTGCTGCCACAACCCGAGCGGTGTCGATCTTGAGCCGCAGCACTGGGAGGCGGTGGCACAGCTGGCCGAACGGCAGGGCTTTCTGTGTTTCGTCGACATGGCCTACCAGGGCTTCAGCACCGATCTCGACAGCGATGCATTCGGGCCGCGCCTGCTGGCTCAGCGTCTGCCAGAACTGCTGCTGGCGACCTCATGCTCGAAGAACTTCGGTCTGTATCGCGAGCGCATCGGTGCACTCAGCGTGATCGGCCACAGCGCCGCCCAGACCCAGGCCACCTTCTCGCAGCTGCTGTCGGCGATCCGCAACGTGTACTCGATGCCGCCGGCGCACGGCGCGATCCTCGTTCGCGAGATTCTCGACGACCCCGAGCTGCGCGCGCAGTGGCTGCAGGAACTGGCCGACATGCGCGGCCGCATCAATCACTACCGCGGCCTGATGGTCGAGCACCTCGCCGCTGCGGGCGTGCCGCGCGATTTCAGCTTCATCGAACGCCAGCGCGGCATGTTCAGCTTCCTCGGCATCAGCTCCGAGCAGGTCGAGCGCCTGAAGACCGAGCACGCGATCTACATGGTCGGCAGCAGCCGCATGAACATCGCGGGCTTGTCCGAGGCCAACATCGGGCATTTCGCGCAGGCGCTCAGAGCGGTGCTTTGATTGAGAGCCGGGATTTGGGATACGGGATTCGGGATTCGCAGCCGGCGGGATGAAGGTCGCCGGACGGCCGTTTTGCAGGTGTGCCGCGGCGGGAAGCAAAGACGCGGACCTGATACGGGTATCGGGGAGCCAGCCTTCGGACGAATCCCCAATCCCGAATCACGAATCCCGGCCCTCAAGGCCTCCCCGACGCCCCGCGATACCGATCAAGGCGCGCCTGCTTGCCCTGTGGAAACAGGATTTGCGGGATCACCGCCTCGATCGGGGTCTTGTCGAGCTTCAATCGATACAGGCCGTCGATACCGCCGACCGAATCGAGCTTCAGCGAAAGGAAATTGTCGGTCGAAAACGGCTTGCCGGGCACGAAGTCCATGATCAGCGCCTGCAGGCGACCCAGTGAGTCGGGCAGCGGGATCACCAGCCGTCGCAGATGCATGCAGCGCGCGGTGTAGCGCACGATCTCGGCGAGGCTCAGCACCTCGGGGCCGTAGAGTTCGAACACCTGGTTGTGCGCGGTGCTATCGTTCAGGGTCTTTACCATCGCGGCGACCACGTCCCCGACGTAGACCGGTGCGAACTTCGTTGAAGCCCGCGCCAGCGGCAACACGGGCGCAATCGCCAACAGGCTCTTGAAGCGGCCGAACAGGCCGTCGCCGGGGCCAAAAATCACCGACGGCTGATAGATCGTCCAGTCCAACCCGGAAGCTTTGACCGCGGTTTCGGCTTCGCCGCGGGTCTTCAGATAGTGGCTTTCGCCGCGGCCGGCATTCAGCGCGCTCATCTGCAGCAGCCGGCGCACGCCCGCGGCTTTGCAGGCGGCGATCACGTGCTGGGTCAACTCGACGTGCGCGCGCCGAAAGCCGCCGCCGCCGAAGCCCTTCTCGTTGAGGATGCCCACCAGGTTGATCACCGCATCGGCGCCGCGCACGGCGGCTGCGAGCGCTGCGGCATCGTAAACATCGACCGCGGCGAGTTTGACGCTCGGCAGTACGCTGAGCTCGGGCTTGGTCGCTGGATTGCGACTGAGCACGGTGAGCTGATGGCCGAGGCCGGACAGGCGCGGGATCAGGTGGCTGCCGACGAAGCCGGTGCCGCCGAGGACGACGATGTTCATGAACGGACAATCCGGTGGCGGGCCGCCGAGGCGGCCGAGGTCGAAGAACGCGCAAGCGTAGCAGTGCCGGGGTGAGCTGGGGCCCAAAGCGGCACCGGCAGACCGACAAGGGCCCGCCGAATCAGATTCCCAACCCCGGTGAACGTCGCTCCCAGTTGGAACGACTCTGCCGCCAGATCTCGATCCGCTCCGATTCGAAGGGCGGCGGCAGCTGTCCCGGGCCGTCTTTGTGAGCCCCCAGGCGCACCGCCAACTGTTGCGACGGCGCGTTGTCGGGATCAATGCAATGAATGACCTCATCCCAGCCCAGGGTGGCGAAGGCCCAGTCGATGGCGGCCTGCGCCGCCTCGTGCGCATAGCCCTTGCCCTGATGCTCAGTCAGCAGGCCCCAACCAACCTCGGTGCCCGGCCAGCCCTCCGGTTGCCAGGGGCCGACTCTGCCGAGCCATTCTCCGCTGGCGCGTTCGATCACCGAGAACATCCCGAAGCCCTGGATCTGCCAGGCCCCGACCGTTGTCAGAAAACCGCGCCACGCAGAAGCGCGTGGCTGCGCGCCGCCGACGAAGCGCGCGGACGCAGGATCTGCCATAAAGCGGGCCCAGGCGTCGAAGTCGGCACCGAGCGGCGGGCGTAGCAGCAGGCGAGGCGTGATGATTTCAGGCATGGCAATTGATCGGTTGGGGGATAGCCGGTGACCCTCGGCCGCGGGCGAATGCGGGCGAATGTGCGAAAGTTCCGCTTCTGTTGAATCTATCCGGGGGGAGGATGGAATTGTGCTGCAGTTGATTGCCCGAGTGGCGCGAGCCGCCGTCGTTGCCAGTCCGCGTTCCGTCAATGGTGCCTATGCGATGGCGCTGCTGGTTTTTTGGCCTTTAGCGAGCATGGCGCAGACGCCAGCAGCGGAGGTTCCGCCCGAGCTGCGCGAATGCCGTCAGCTGCGTCGGCAGGCCCCGCAGCAAGCACTGGCCGTGTGCCAATCCGCCGCTGTTGCGCTGCGCGCGCGCGACGAGAACGACGCCGCGTTTGAAGCCCTGATGCATGTGACCCAGCTGGCAATCCGCGGCGCTGAGGCGGTGCTTGCGGAGCGGGCGTTGGACGATGCCAGCCTGCTGTTGGCGAAGGTCAGCGATCCCTTGGCCTCGCAGCGGATTGCGCGTCGACGCGGGCAGTTGGCCTATGGGGCGGGGCGTCGAGCCGAGGCGCTGGGACGGTTTCTGGAGGCGCTGGCGATTGCGCGCTCGGTTGGCGATGTCCAAGCGATCGCGATCAGCGAAAACGACGTGGGCGTGGTGTACTGGCAGATGGGCGACTACGGCGCCGCGCTGGGGCATCTGCAGGCCAGCTTGGCGGCCAAGGAGGCCAACAATGATCGCGATCTGGGCAGCACCTTGGTCAATATCGGTGGCCTCTACACCGAGCTCGGCGACAACGTACGCGCTGCCGACATCCTGCGCCGGGCGCTGCAATTGCATCAAGAAGCCGGTTCTCCGGTAGCGATCGGTTCGACCCTGGAAGAGCTGGCCATGGTTGAGGCCGCGGTCGGCGATCTGGGCGCGTCGCGCCGCGATATGGACGCGGCTTGGCAGCTGTATCTGGACAACAACGCCACCCGCGAGCAGCTGCGGCTGGCCTTGCGGCGGGCATCGCTGGAAGCCGAACATGCGCCGGAGTTTGCGCCAGTCTGGATTGAGCGCGCGCGCGACGCGGGTCGGCAGCTGGACCGCAACGAGCTGTTGGCGGCAGACCTGATCGTCGCCCGCCTGGCCCGCACCAAGGCTGAATTCGAAGCCGCTTTTGCGAGCCTGCAGCGTGCCATTCGAGTCGAAGTGGATGCTGGGCCGACCTTGGCCCTAGAGGCTCAGGGCGAGCTCGCGCGACTGGCCGAGTTGTTGCAGCGGCCGGATCAGGCGCTGGGCTTTCTGCGCGAGCATTTGCGGCTGTCTCGTCAGCTTTCGGAATCCCGCCACAGCCAGCGTCTGGACGCGCTGCGAGTGCGGCTTGACTTGACCCTGGCGGAATCCGAGCGTGATCGACTGCTGCGTCAGAGTGAGCTGCAGAGGTCCGAGATCGCGCGTCGCCGTGCGCAGACCCTGGTGGTCGGGGCAGGCGCGCTGCTGATTCTCGCCGCCTTGGTGCTGACCTTTCAGCGCCGCCTGTATCGCCAGCGCCTGGCCGCGGAAGCGCAGCGACAGATGCTTGAGCGCAGCATTCGTGAGGCGCGCACCGCCGCCGCCGCACTCAGCGCCGACCTGCGCTCAACCGAGTGGTTGCTGGAGCGTCAGTCCAGCCCGGCGCTGATCTTTGATGCCAGCGGAAAAGTCCGGGCTGTCACTTTCTCCGCGGCAGAGCTGCTCTCGCGTGCTGCAGAAGAGGTCCGCGGGCGAGCGCTCGCTGAGGTACTCGGTCCGGTTGCTGCCGACTGGGCGCAGCAGCAGGTTGAGCGTGAGTCGTTGAGCGGCGAGGGACAGTTGCCGACGCCGGTAGAGCAGGAGTTCGATGTGGGGGCGGACACCTCGGATGAGATCGCTCCACTGATGCTGCGCTGCCAGCGGCTTGACCTGGAAGAGGAATTCGGTCTGCTCGTGCTTGCGCGTGAGGTGCAGCCCGCCGGCGATGTCGTGGCTGCGCTCAAGCCTGCGGTGGAGTCGGTGGCGCGGCCGGAGTCGCCGGATGCATTCCGCGCTCATCTGGTGACCTTGATGCAGGCAAGCCTTGATCTGTGGGAGCGGATGACGCGCAAGACCCGGATTGACCTGGCCGAGCGCAGCGGGGTGTGGCGAATCACCATCGACGAAGGGCGCCTGCGTGTACGCGCTTTGGATCGCTACCTCAGCCTGGACACCCTGCCCGAGAAGCCGCGTTGGCGAGAGGTACTGCGAACGGCCTACTTCGTGCTGTCAGAGCTTGAGATCAGCGTCCAACAGCGTCGTGAGCTTGAGATCCTGATCGAGTCCGTTCTGGCCTGGACCCGCAAACGCGCCTGAAGGCGCGCTTGCGGAGGCGGTCGCGTTCTTCTGCTTGCTTGTTGGGCTCAGTTGGCAGCGCAGCGCATGCAGGTGCCGGTCAGACTGCGACTCGGGTCATAGGAGCCGACCAGATTCGCCCGCACAACGGCATCGAGATCGTTGATGGCTGCGGTCGCGGTGCCGATCTCGCTGTTGGAGTCACCCGCGATGGTGTACTGGGCGCAATGCAGTGACGCGGCGGCGACTGCAAGCACCTCGACGGCCTCGATCTCTTCTTCCGGGTACGGCGGATAGTCCTCGTCAAAGATGCCCTTGTCTTTGGCTTGCCAGCTGCCAGCTGCGGCGGGCGCAGCTGATCCCACGGCCAGCCGTGCAAGGCCTCCATTTGCGAGCAGTTCCGGATAGAACGTGAAGTCGGCAACCGGGACGACGGTGCCCGTGGAGCACCAATGGGGCCCCGCCCCCCCAACCTGAGCACGGGTGTCGGCAGAGAGCATCAGGAAACTGCCGGCAGCCATCAGACCGAGAACGATGATTCGCATGGAACACCTCTTTACGTGGTGGAAGTGGCCCCAAGCTAGCCGCTGCCTTGCACGCAAGTCGACTCGATTTTGGGACCATTTGGGAACAAATAGTGTATTTTCGACGAAATTTGGCAAAGTTTGAGGGCGCACGTGCGGCGGGTGCCGTGCGGGCGATCGGGTGCAGACGCGGGTTGCTGTCATCGTTGAGACGATAGACTTCGCCGCAATTCTGCCGTCGAGTTCGAACACATGCTTTTTCCCCATCGCGTTTCCGCCGCCGGCGCGCGTCAGCATCCGCTGAGGCGTGCGCTGGCTGCGGCTCCCGGGCTGCTGCTGATCGCGGCCTGCACCAGCGCCCATCAGCGCGCTGAGCCGCCTGCACGTCCGACCGGCATGCCCGCGCCCCTGCTGCAAGTCGGCACTCACGACGAGCACCCCGCCAGCTGGTACGCCGCGGGCGCCGCAGCGGCGCGCGCGCGGGGCGCGGGCGATGCATCGGCGCGCAATCTGATCCTGTTCGTGGGTGATGGCATGGGCCCGACCACGG
This sequence comes from Aquimonas sp., assembly GCF_044377145.1. Taxonomy (NCBI): domain Bacteria; kingdom Pseudomonadati; phylum Pseudomonadota; class Gammaproteobacteria; order Lysobacterales; family Lysobacteraceae; genus Aquimonas; species Aquimonas sp. The sequence goes on along the minus strand of NZ_JBILJQ010000004.1, from coordinate 79,731 downwards.
TCGCGGCCGCCCGCATCCTCGAAGGCCAGCGCCGCGGCGCGACCGGCGAAGAGAACCTGCTGAGCTTTGAGGCTTTTCCGCACACCGGCTACAGCAAGACCTACAACACCGATATGCAGACGCCGGATTCGGCCGGCACCATGAGCGCGATGATGAGCGGCGTGAAGACCCGCGCTGGCGTGATCGGTCTCGATGGTCGCGCGCGCTACGGCGACTGCGCATCAGCGCAGGGCACCGACCTGCCCAGTCTGCTGCAGTTGGCCGAACAGGTCGGGCTGGCGACCGGCGTGGTGACCACCACCCGCATCACGCACGCGACCCCGGCCGCCACTTACGCACACACGCCGCTCCGTGATTGGGAGGCCGATGCGCTGGTGCCCGCCGCCGACCGCGCCGCCTGCGCCGACATCGCGCGGCAGCTGATCGAGTTCGACCATGGTGACGGCATCGAGGTGGTGATGGGTGGCGGCCGGCAGATGTTCATGCCGGCGACGGCGACCGACCCCGAATACCCCGAAAGCCGCGGACTGCGCGAGGACGGTCGCGACCTCGTTGCCGAATGGCAGACGCGCCATCCCGAGGGGCACTACGCGTGGAATCGCGCGGGCTTCGACGGCATCGACTTCGCCTCGGCCGACAAGGTATTCGCCCTGTTCCAGCCGGGCCATATGCAGTATGAGCACGACCGCTCCGCGGATGTCGGCGGCGAGCCCAGTCTGGCCGAGATGGTCGCCGCCGCCATCCGGCGATTGCAGCGCGAGCAGCGGGGCTTTCTGTTGGTGGTGGAAGCCGGTCGCATCGACCATGCCCACCACGCCAACAACGCCTACCGCGCTCTGACCGACACCATCGCCCTGTCCGATGCTGTCGCGGCGGCGCAAGCGGCGACTTCGGTCGAAGACACGTTGATCGTCGTCACCGCCGACCACAGCCACGTGCTGAGCTTCGCCGGCTACAGCCACCGCGGCAATCCGATTCTCGGCAAGGTCAGCGACCGCACCGGCACCGATGACGTGAAGCTCAAGCGTGATCTGACCGGTCGCGTCTATACCACGCTGGGCTACATAAACGGCCCCGGCTACGCCAGCGAGAGCGAACTGCAGCCCGCCGGCCCGAAGCGCTATCCGCACGAACCCGAGCGCTTCGCTGCCGTCGATGCGCGACCCGATCTGGAAGCGGTAGACACCACCGCGCCGGACTTCGTGCAGCCCAGCCTGTGGGCGCTGGCTAGCGAGACTCACGGTGGCGAAGACGTTGCTGTCTACGCGCTCGGCCCGGGTGCGGAGACAGTGCGTGGTGTGATGGAACAGAACGTGATTTTCCATCTTCTGCTGCAGGCGCAGCCGATGCTGCGCGCGGCGGAATCCGCTGTCCGGAGTGACAACCCGCGCTGATCTGGCAGCGAAGCCTCGGTCGACACCGCGACATGATTCGTGCAGAGGTCGGACTAGCTGATTCGCGGTGTGTAGGACGCGCTTGCGCGCCGTTCAAGCCCGCAAAAGCGCAAGTGGCGGCCAGAAGGCCGCCGCTTGGCAAAGGATCCGCCGACCCAGGTGGGTCAACGGTCTTGGATCATCCGGTCACAGCGCCAGCCCGCTGATCTCTGCATCCTCACGCAGGGTGAGGCCCGGCTGCAGCGGAGTGGCTGCAGATTGATCGCCGGAGGCTCCCTGCTGCGCCAGCAGATTGTCCAGTGCATCGTCGAGCGCGGCGGCATTCTCGAACAGGACGGGCTCCGAAACGTGCTGCGATGCGGTCATCCCGGGACCGCTGAGCGTGTACTTGATTGGCACCAGGAAACGACGCTTCTCGCCGTTGCTTACCGGCTCCAGAAAGTCGTAGCGCCACGCCAGCATCGCGTTTCGGGCTGACTGTGCAAACGGCTTCAGCGCTTGTCTGATGTCGTTCTCGCCGCCCAGCCGCGCGCCGATGATCTGCCCGCGCACCGGTTCCGCCGAGCTGACGCTACCATCGTCCTCAACGGTGATCGCCATCAGCAGGCTTGCGCCCAAGCGCCGCTCCAGGTGGATTGAAGGATATCTCGGCGCCCGCGAAGCTATCAGCACCGGTTGGCCGAAACGGGTCTCCGCGAATTCCAGTACATGGCCCTGCTCGCGCTTGACCAGCTCAAGCCGCAGGTCCATCGAAGTGCGAATGCGCCGTGCCACGCCATCGACCTCGAACGGATTGAAAGTCCAGCCGCGAACCGCCTCAAGCACGCGTTGCTCCATCTCGGGCCGTAGCGGGCTTGAGGTCACACGTACAGTCTCGACCTTGCCGGTGGCATCGACTTCGATGATCCCGCTGACATACAGCGCGTTACTGTCATCGGAGGCTATGGCGGCCGTCATGCCAAAGGTCGACGCCAGCAGCAGCGCGCAAGCAAAACACAAACCCAAGAGTGCTCTCATCATGTTCTCCCGTCATTGAAAGTGGTGAAGCCGGCAGTAGACCCAGGCGGACCAAAAATGTGACTGTTCGGTGGTGTCACTGTCGATCATAAGGCAGTAAATGCAGATCTGCGCAGGGCCTGCGAGCGACGCCTGGCGTCTGACAGAGATCTCACGCCGGTGTTCCCGATGGCATGAGCGCGCGCCACCGGCCAAGAGTTTGAGATCGGCGGTGGTGCGGAAGCGAGAATCGTAGCTGTTCGGTCGGCTTGCCGCCGCGACAGCTGCCCCCCAAAAAAACACACGGCGGCACAAGGCCGCCGTGTACTTGAGCCCCATGCGCCTCGAACTACAGGGCTTTTTCAAGCTCCGGCACCAGGGTGAACAGGTCGCCGACCAGGCCAAAGTCAGCCACTTCGAAGATCGGCGCCTCGCTGTCCTTGTTGATGGCAACGATGGTGCCGGCGTCCTTGATGCCGGTCAGGTGCTGGATCGCACCCGAGATACCGCAGGCGATGTACAGCTCTGGCGCGATGATCTTGCCGGTCTGGCCGACCTGCAGCTCGTTCGGCACGTAGCCGGCGTCGACGGCAGCACGTGAAGCGCCAACCGCCGCGCCCATCTTGTCGGCCAGGCTGTAGATGATCGAGAACGCCTCGGCCGAGCCGAGCGCGCGCCCGCCGGAGACAACCTTCGCGGCCGCCTGCAGGTCCGGGCGATCGGAGCTGCCCTGTTTGAGTTCAACGAACTGGGTGTGGTTGGGCAGGGTGGCCTCGACGCTGACGGTTTCAATCGACGCTGCGCCGCCGTTGCCGGTGGCCGGCCACGAGGCCGAACGCACCGTGGCAACCACGGTTTTGTCGGCCGGTGCTTCGACCGTGATGATCGCGTTGCCGGCATAGATCGGCCGGGTGAAGCGGTGGCTGCTCTCGACGCTCATCAGGTCGGACACCTGCGGCGCGTCGAGCAGGGCGGCGATGGCGGGCATCACGTCCTTGCCGAAGCTGCTGCTGGGGCCGAACACGTGGCTGTAGCCGGTGGCGATCTGGGCCATGGCGGGCGCGACCTGCTGTGCGATCAGATGCGCGAACGCGGCGTTCGCGACCGTGAGCACCTTGGCCACGCCCTCAATGGCGGCCGCCTGCGCGGCCAGCGGCGCTGGGTCCGCTGCCAGCACGACGATGTGGATCTCGGCGCCGTCAATGGCGCGCGCGGCGGTCACGCAGCGCGCGACGGCGCCGTTCAACTGGCCGTTCAGATGATCGGCAACGATCAGGATCTTGCTCATGGGTGTGATCTCCTGTGCGGCCGGCGTCAAGCCAGGCCCTTGGCCTTGAGCGCGGCGACGAGTTCGCCGACGTCCTTCACCATCACGCCCTTCGAGCGCTTGGCGGGCGGTGCGTAGCTGACGGTCTTGAGGCCACCGCCGAGCGTGACGCCGAGGTCGGCCAGCTGCAGGGTTTCCAGCGGCTTGCTCTTGGCCTTCATGATGTCCGGCAGCTTGATGAAGCGCGGCTCGTTCAGACGCAGATCGACAGTGATCACCGCCGGCAGCTGCACCTTCAGTACCTCGAGACCGGCATCGACTTCGCGCGTGACGGTGGCGGCGCCATCAGCGACTTCAACCGCGCTGGCGAAGGTCGCCTGCGGGCGGCCCCACAGCGTGGCGAGGATCTGCCCGGTCTGGTTGGCGTCGTCGTCGATCGCCTGCTTACCCAGCAGCACGATGTCGGGCTGCTCCTTCTCGATCAGCTTCAGCAACACCTTGGCGGCTTCCAGCGGCGACACCGGTTGGTCGCTGACCACGTGCAGGGCGCGATTGGCGCCCATCGCCAGGCCGTTGCGCAGATGCGCCTGGGCATCGGCAGGGGCAATCGTGGCGACGATCACCTCGGTGGCCACGCCCTTCTCGCGCAGGCGCAGTGCTTCTTCCAGCGCGATCTCATCAAACGGATTGGGTGAGAGCTTGACGCCGTCGGTGACGACGCCGCTGCCATCGGGCTTGACCTGGATGCGCACGTTGTAATCCACAACGCGCTTGTAGCCGACCAAGATCTTCATCGGGCGGGGGTTCCTGCTGTCGAGGGAAAGGGGGTGAAAAACCCCGCGATTCTACCTGCGGGGGTTTGGAATACCTACTCGATACCAGTTTCGACGGCAGGCTGGCGTCAAAACGTCGCAGCCGGCATCGCCCGGCGAAACCGCACGGGCGCCAACCAACGGGAACGACTCAGACGCGCGCAGCAATCCGCTCGCGCAGGGCCAGCACGAAGCGGTCAGCCGCGCCCGCTGCGGTGACGAAGAACAGCGAGGGCTCGGTCAGCTCCAGCTCCAGCAGCTGGGGGCCCTTGGGCGAGGGCAGCAGGTCGACGCGCGCATACAGCAGCGGGCCGAACGGCAATGCTGACAACACCTGGCGAGCAGTCGCCATTTCCTGCGCCGAGGGCTCGCGCGCGGTGATGTGCTCAGGCGCGAACAGTGCGCGGGTCGGACCCTCGCCGCGCTTCAGCAGCGGGCCCTTGCGGATCGCGTGCGAGAACTTGCCGCCGAAGAACAAGAGGGCGGTTTCGCCGGCGCTGTCGACCTGGGCCAGATAGGGCTGCACCAGCACATGGCGGCCCTGGCTCAACAGGCGTTCGATGTGCTGCGCGGCGGGTCCACGCTCCGCTCCGCTGTAGCGCTGGGTATCGCGCGAGCCTGCGCCCACGGTGGGTTTGGCCACGAACTCCGGCCACTGCGGAAAGCCGTCCGCCGGCTCGCCCGGGGCGATGTAGAAGCTCTCGATCGCCGGCACGCCTTTCTTCGCCAGTTCGCCGAGGTAGCGCTTGTCGGTGTTCCACCGCACCACCTCGAACGGATTGATCAAGCGGGTCTGCGCCGACACCCGCTCGCACCAGAGGAGGAACTCCGGCAGCCGCTGGGTGTAGTCCCAGGTCGAGCGCAGCAGCACCGCATCGAAGCGCGACCACGAAACCGTCGTGTCATCCCAGGACAGGGTCTCGTGCGCGATGCCGGCTCGATCCAGCGCCTCGCGCAGCGGCGGCAGGTCTTCGTCGAGTTCAATGGCGGCCGTGGCCGAAGCGATGGCGATGCGGGGCATTGGGGGAGTCAGCGCAGTGATGGAACGCGAATGATGCCTTGCGCGGCGCTTCGGCGTGAACGCCACCGCGTCGGATCCACGTCTTCAGCGACTGAACGGCGAAGTCTGCTCGGCCAACCTTGGGGCAATCGGTCGCTCGGCGATGTACTCGCGCGACAGCAAGCCCAGCATCACGCTGTCCTGGGTGCCGCCGCCCAGCCGGTAGCGCTCGCGCGCCAGACCTTCACGGACGAAGCCCAGCGACTCCAGCAGGCGCAGGCTGCTGTGGTTGGCGGGGTCGACATCGGCTTCGATACGTTGGATCGCCAAGCTGCCGAGGGCGTGCGCGATGGCGGTGTGCACTGCATCGCGCGCCAGGCCCTGGCCCCAGTGCCCAGGATGCAGGGCGAAGCCGATCTCGCAGCGCGCGTGGTCACGGGCGAAGCCGTACAGGGTGACAGTTCCGAGCAGCCGGTCATGCGCCGGCAGGGTCAGCGCCCACTGCAGCAATTGGCCACTACTTGCGCCAGCATGGATGTCACGCAGATAGGTTTCGGCCTGGCGGCGAGCGGTCCACGGCCCGTGGCTCCAGTAGCGGGTGACATCGGCGTTGCCGAACAGCGCGAACAGGTCATCGAGATCGTCACCACGCGGCTGCCGAAGCGCGATGTGTTCGCCACGCAGGGTGGGCAGGGTGGCCATGTGGGGCGGGTCCAGTCGAGTGTCTGCAGGCGGTGGAGATGGCGTGTTGGCGATGTTCGCACACGGTCTCCACGGAGGCGCTCGTCACGCCACTGCATTCGCCCCTCGGTGCGCCTTCCAATGGCGGGTGCGCCCAAGGTCGAACCCTGCTACTCCCCGCCACTCGCTCCGCAGGAACGCCGCACTGCCAACCGAGTCGGCAAAGTTCGACTCTCGGCCGTGCGGCCGGCGATCAGCTCGATCAGGCTTCCCACCAGCACCTCGCCGGCACCGCGGGTGTCCTGTTGGACCGTGGTCAGCGCGGGCTGGGCCAGCCGCGCCATCGGTATGTCATCGAAGCCGGCAACGGCCACGTCTTCAGGCACGTGCAGGCCGCGTTCGGACAGCGCCTGCATTGCGCCGAGGGCGATCAAGTCAGACGCAGCGAAGATCGCATCGAAAGCCTCGCCGCGATCGAGCAGTTGAGTTGCCGCGGCGTGGCCTTCGGCTTCGCTCGACAGCGCATCCACGCGCAAACGTTTGCTGGCGGACAAGCCTGCCGCTCGCATCGCCCGCGCATAGCCGCGGTGACGCGCCTCGAATTCGGGGTAGTGCGGCGACGCATCGCCGAGAAAGGCGATGCGGCTGTGGCCCTGGGCGATCAGATGGCGGGTCGCCAGTTCGCCGCCGCTCAAGTTATCGCTGCCGATCGACACCCCCGGCTGACCCGCCTGCACCGCGCCCCAGCGCACGAAGTGGGTGCCTTGGGCGACCAGCCGGTCGAGCTTCTGCCGGTAGGCCTCGTAGTCGCCGTAGCCGAGCAGGATCAGCCCATCGGCCTTCTTGCTGTCTTCATAGTCGGCATGCCAGTCGCGCGACATCTGCTGGAACGACACCAGTAGATCGAAGCCGCGCGCACCGCAGGCGCGGGTGATCGAGGCCAACATGGCGTGGAAGAACGGATTGATCTGCGAGTCGTCGGCGGTGGTGTCCTCGAACAGCAGCAGCGCCAGCGTGCCAGCGTGCTGGGTGCGCAGATTGGACGCGTTCTTGTCGACCTTGTAGTTCAGCTGCGCAGCAATCGCCTTCACCCGCTTGCGGGTTTCAGCATTCACCAGTGGGCTGTCGCGCAATGCACGGGACACGGTGGGCTGGCTGACGCCGGCCATGTGCGCGATATCAAACGAAGTCACCTTGCCTTTCACGGACCACCTTCGCATGCGCTGGCGGTGGATTGTCGCGGTCGGCGCCGGGCTTGGCATTGTGCGTTGCGGCAAACGGCCGTCGGACGCGATGCGAGCCACGGGCGGGCGCTTGCCCGCGTTCCTCGCGCGCATGCAGCGCTGCGCATCGACCTGCCGCCGAACCAAGCACTCATCGGCGCCGCGACTGCGAGGCGCAGAAAGCACAATCCCCGCCGGAGCGGGGATCGTGGATTCACTCGGCGGTCGGCTGCTTCAGCTGCCGACCTGCACAGCGAGTCAGCCGCGCGGCGGCGGGCCGCGACGCTTGGGCGGAGCACCTGCACCCGGCGCGCGATCGAAGCCGCCGCCCGCCGGACGCGGTTTGCGCGGCGCATCACTGCGATCGAAGCCGGCACCCGCGGGGCGCGGCTTGCGCGGGCCGTCGCTGCGCGGCACGAAGGCCGGCTTGGCGGCCTTGTCCTGCGCCGAGGCGTGGCGAATGCGCAGGCGCTGGCCGGCCACCCACACCTGCTGCAGATGGGTCATCAGATCTTCCGGCATGCCTTCCGGTAGATCGATCAGGCTGTGATCACCGCGGATGTCGATGCGGCCGATGTGCTTGGACTCGATCCCGGCCTCATTCGCGATCGCGCCGACCAGGTTGCCCGGCTTGACGCCGTGGACATGGCCAACGTCTACGCGAAAGGTCTCGAATGCGAAGTCGCTGGGCACTTCGCGTGCAGCCGGGCGCTCGGGACGCGGCGCACGTTCCGGGCGCTCGCCGCGCTCGGCGCGGTCAAAACTCTTGCGCTCGCCCATCTCGCGGCCTTCGCGCTGCTCGCGCATGGCCGGCGGGTCTGGCGGCAGCAGCAGGGGCGTATCGCCCTGCAGCAGGCGCGCCAGCGCCGCGGCGATCTCGATGGCCGGAATGTTCTGCTCGGCTTCAATACGCTCGATGATCTGGCGGTACTGCTCGGCCTTGGGATCCGCGGTCGCATCGAGGATCTGCTGACGGAACCGGCTCATGCGCTGCTCGTTGACGGTTTCCACCGAGGGCAGGGACATCGGCTCGATCGGCTGCCGGGTGGCGCGCTCGATGGTGCGCAGCAGGTGACGCTCGCGCGGGGCGACGAACAGGATCGCCTCACCGCTGCGGCCGGCGCGGCCGGTGCGGCCGATCCGGTGCACATAGCTTTCGGTGTCGTGCGGAATGTCGTAGTTCAGCACGTGGCTGATGCGCTCGACATCGAGGCCGCGGGCGGCGACGTCGGTGGCGACGATCAGGTCGAGATCGCCGTCCTTCAGCCGCTGCACGGTGCGCTCACGCACCGCCTGAGCCACGTCGCCGTTGAGCGCCGCGGCGGCGATGCCGCGCGCGGACAGCTTCTGCGCCAGCTCTTCGGTGGCCTGCTTGGTGCGGGCAAACACCAGCATGGCCTCGTAGGGTTCGGCTTCGAGGATGCGGGTCAGCGCATCGAGTTTGTGCATGCCGCTGACCAGCCAGAAGCGCTGGCGAATGTTCTTCGCCGTGGTGGTCTTGGAGGCGATGGTGACCTCCTGCGGGTCGCGCAGATGGGTCTGGGCGATGGCGCGGATGCGCGGCGGCATGGTCGCCGAGAACAGCGCGACCTGGCGGCTGGCCGGGGTCTTCTTGAGGATGCTCTCGACATCGTCGATGAAACCCATGCGCAGCATTTCATCGGCTTCGTCGAGCACCACCCACTTCAGCGCGGAGAGATCCAGCGAGCCGCGCTCCAGATGGTCGATCACGCGGCCGGGAGTGCCGACGACGACGTGTGCGCCGCGCTTCAAGCCGGTCAGCTGCGGCTGGTAGCCCTGGCCGCCGTAGATCGGCAGCACGTGAAAGCCGGGGATATGGGCGGCATAGCGCTGGAAGGCTTCGGCGACCTGGATCGCCAGCTCGCGGGTGGGCGCCAGCACGATCGCCTGCGGCGCCTTCTGCGCGATGTTGATGCGCGACAGGATCGGCAGGGCGAAGGCGGCCGTCTTGCCGGTGCCGGTCTGGGCCATGCCCAGCACGTCCTTGCCGGCCAGCAGCGGCGGAATGGTTGCGGCCTGGATCGGCGAGGGGGTTTCGTAGCCAACCGAGGTGATGGCTTCGAGCAGGGCGGGCGACAGCCCGAGGTCGGCAAAACGGATGCCAGCCGCGGAGGCGGCGGTGTTGTCAGCGGTCATTGGATGCTCCGGGAGGGGCTTACAAAAACGCACCTGCAGGCCGGAGAACAGCGCTCGTTGAGGCCGCGCCGGTGTCGAGCCCACGGGGGATCGATCGATAGGGCGGGGCAGCACCCGCGGGCCTTGACAGGCGAACGGGGCGAGAGCGGAAACGACAGGGCCGAAGGCGCACACGGGGTAAAGCGGCGCGAATTCTAACAGCCGGGCCGGTTTGCGTCCGCCGGAATCTGTGGCGCTGCTGGCGCGCCGTTCAGGCTGCTAGGCTGCAGCCTTCGTCCAGAAGATTGCCGGGGGCAGCCATGCGGTGGGATCGCGCACGACGCAGCAGCAATGTCGAAGACCGTCGCGGACAGGGCGCCACGGGTGGCGGCGGTGGTCGGCTGCCGGGCGGCGGCAAGGGACTCGGCCTGACCGGCATCATCATCGTGGTGGTGATTGCGTTGATCATGGGCAAGAACCCACTAGAGCTGCTGTCCCTGCTGGATGGCGGTGGCGCGCAGGCGCCGTCAGCGAGCTCGAGCCCGCAGCGCAGCGGCCCGGCACCGAACCCGAACGATCCGGCGATCGCGTTCATCGAGGCGGTGCTCGGCGATACCGAGGACACCTGGAACGAACTGTTCGCGGCCAGCGGCTCGCGCTATCAGGCGCCGAAGCTGGTGGTGTTCGAAGGCGGCGTGACCACCGCCTGTGGCTACGCATCGTCGGCGGTCGGCCCGTTCTATTGCCCCGGCGACCGGCAGGTGTATATCGACCTGCAGTTCTTCCGTGAGCTGGAAACGCGCTTCCGCGCCGCGGGTGATTTCGCCCAGGCCTATGTGATCGCGCACGAAGTCGGTCACCACATCCAGACCCTTACCGGTGTGTCTGCGCGGGTCAATCAAGCGCGTCAGAGTGGCCAGAAGGTCGAGGGTGATGGCGGCCTGCTGGTGCGTCAGGAGCTGCAGGCCGACTGCTATGCCGGCGTGTGGGCGCATTCGGCCAGGCGTCGGCTGGACCTGCTGGAACCGGGTGATCTGGAAGAAGCGCTGACCGCCGCCAGCGCGATCGGCGACGATCGACTGCAGCAGCAGTCGCAAGGGCGGGTGGTGCCGGATTCGTTCAGCCACGGAACCTCAGCACAGCGGGTGCGCTGGTTCAAGCGTGGTTTTGATGAAGGCCAAGTGGGTAGCTGCGATACCTTCGCGGCGGCGCGGCTGTAGCTGGGGCATCGCGAGTCGGGCGTGCAGGGTTGAGCCTTTGCCTGCAGTCCTGCTTCTGTGCCTGATCTCCTCGGCATCCGGGCTCGCTATTGCCAAGCTTCGTTCTGATGCTTTGCGGATGTGGAACTGGTGCCCGTTGCTGCTGATGGCAGGTCGCGTCAGCGGGTTCGAGGACCCGCTGACGCGCTGTGTGTTGCCTGGGGCTCTCATCGCGCACAAGGCGATGCCCTGAAGGCTTGACCCGCCGCGCACTTCCGCCGCGAGTCAAATGTGCCAGGTCGCTACGGACGAACCGCCTTCTGGTCCGCGCAGATGCAAAAGCTCACGCCGCCCGCGCCAGCCGAACCTCGCCCAACTTGAAGTTGCCCACCGCCGCCTGCAGCTCCTGCGCATGTTCGCGCAGGCTGTGCGCTGCGGCGCTGGCTTCCTCGACCAGGGCGGCATTCTGCTGGGTCGCCTGATCGAGTTGCTGCATGGCGCCGCCCATCTGTTCGATGCCCGCGGTCTGTGCGGCCGAGGCGCTGCTGATCTCGCCCATGATGTTGGTCACGCGCTGCACCGAGGCCATGATCTCCTGCATGGTGGCGCCGGCCTTGCCGACCTGCTCGGCACCCACCCCGACTCGACGGGTCGAGTCTTCGATCAGGCCCTTGATCTGCTTGGCCGCTTCCGCCGAGCGCTGCGCGAGTGAGCGCACTTCGCTCGCCACCACTGCGAAGCCGCGGCCCTGTTCACCGGCGCGGGCGGCTTCAACCGCGGCGTTCAGCGCCAGGATATTGGTCTGGAAGGCGATGCCATCGATCACGCTGATGATGTCGCCGATCCGCCGCGAGGATTCGGTGATGGACTGCATGGTCTGCACGACATCGCCGACCACCCGATCGCCGGCCTGCGCGACGCTGCCGGCGCCTTCGGCCAGTCGATTGGCTTCGCGCGCACGGTCCGCATTGCGGCGGACGATCGCAGTCAGTTCGCTGAGCGAATGGTTGGTGGCATCGAGGCTGCCGGCCTGCTGTTCGGTGCGGACCGACAGGTCCGACACGCCGGAAGCGATCTCACCCGAGGACAATCCGATCGAGTCGGCGCTGGCGTGGATGCTGCGGACGATGCTGCTGATCTGTTCGGCGCTTCGATTGGCGTCGTCACTGATGCGTGCGAACACGCCGGCGTAGCGACCGTTCATGCGTACGCTGAGGTCACCCTTGGCCAGGCCACCCAGCACGCTCGAAATCTCGCTCAGATTGGCGTCTGCGGTGCTCATCAGAGCGTTCAGATCTTGAACCATCTCGCGATAGCCGAACTCGAACCGGCTGGCATCACCGCGGGCAGAGAAATCGCCGCTCGACGCCGCCGATGCCAAGCGCTTCACTTCGTTGCCGATGGCGACCAGGCTCGACTTCGCCCGGTCCATGGTCGTACTGATCTGGGCCTGTTCGCCGGGCAGGCGCTGCATGTCCTTGGACAGATCACCCGTGGCGTAGCGGTCGACAAGGGCCACCGTGTCAAGGCTGATCGTGATCGACGCGCCGACCAGCTGGTTGATCTCATCGGCCATCCGCCCGTAGACGCCCGGAAAATCGCTGGAGCGGATGCGATAGCTCAGTTCGCCGGCTTCATGGCGGACGGCCATTTCGCGCTGTGCCGCGGTGAAGCCGATCAACTGCTGCTGCATGTGCTTCATGGCTGTCAGCAGCTGGCCGGTTTCATCGTTCGCGGTCACGCCGATCACGCTGCCAAGGTCGCCGTCGCCGACCCGCCGGGCGACTTCCAATGCCTGATTCAACGGGCGGGTCACCCGCCGCACGATCAACCAGGCCACGATCGTTCCGAGCGCGATGGCGAGGGCGGCGAGCGCGATCATCAACGCGGCAAAGCCTTTGGCGGTCGCTGCGGCCTGCTCGGCCTCCACATGGTTCCGCGCTTCCTGCAGATCGATGAACTGATTGATCCGGGCCAGCCAGGTCTCGAACGCGGGCTTTGCACGCTGCAGCAGCAGGCTGTGCGCAAGCGCTGTGTCACCGACGGAGCGCAGCCGGCGCACCTCGATGATTAGCGGCAGCGTCTCGGCTTCGATCGCCTTGATGCTGCTCAGAATCGCGCGTTCCTCCTCGTCGCTGGTGGCGTCGTCCACCAGCAGGCTGTCCAGCGGTGCGGCGGATTTCGCGTAGTCAGCCGCCAGCCGATCGATCGTCGCCTCGGCGGCCGCGATGTCGGTCGCGCCCTCGAACAGAACCACATCGCGCAGGGCGATCGCACGGTCGTGCACGCTGCCGCGAAAGTTGATCGCGTAGCGCTGTTTGACACTGTTGAGGGTGTTGATGGTGGTCAGCGCGCTGTCGATCTGGTTGACGCGCTGCACGCCGATGGCGGTGAGCAGCAGCATCAGGCCGATCAGCAGGCCGAAGCCGAGTGCGAGTCGCTGCCAGATTTTGAGGGTCTTGCGCATCTTTGAAACTCCCGTTGTTGGCTTGAGTTGGAGGCGGATTGGGGTGAGGGTCGATCCTTGGCGAAGATCGTTGTTATAGCTATGGTGTATTGAAGAGATTCTTTAGTTCGATCCTGTCGATCGCATTGCAAGCCTCGTGCCCTCGTCTGCTGGCGACCGCCGGATTTCCGAATCCGTGGACAGAGATGATGGAAAGCAACGGCTTGAGCGGTTGTTCCGCTGGCGGCACCGAGCGCCGCTGCCGAAACGCTCGGCCCAAGCGGCACCGTCGTCGTGGCCGGGTTTCGGCGGTGACGTATCGCGTGTCGGTCGCGCCCTGACAGGCGTTGAGGCGTCCGCATGCGGCGGATCGAGGAGCGGCTGGACTGAGCCCCGCGCGGTCGCTTCCGGCGTTGACAGGACTGAGCTGTGAAACGGGAACCGCGCGTCGCGGTGGCGCCGCAGAGGCAGCCTGCCAGCAGCTTGACGCCCACCGCGTGCTGCGAGGGCTGCGGTCAAGACCTTGCGTCCGCCCACGCCGCGAATCGACCCACAGACGCATCCGGCATAATCCGCGGCCTGTCCCTTGGCGCGTACCGGAGCCCACCATGTCCATCCTTCGTCTTGCAGATCTCGACCTTGCCGGCAAGCGCGTGTTGATTCGCGAGGACTTGAACGTGCCGATCAAGGACGGCCGCATCACCGCCGAGCAGCGCATCGTGGCGGCCCTGCCGACCCTGCGGCTGGCGCTTCAGAAGGGCGCCGCGGTGATGGTGACCTCGCACCTCGGGCGGCCGATCGAGGGGCAGTGGACCGAGGCGGATTCGCTGGCGCCCGTGGCCGCGCGGCTGGCCGAGCATCTGGGCCGGCCGGTGCCCTTGATCCGCGACTGGGTGGATGGCGGCTTCGAGCTCGCGGCGGGCGAGATCGTGCTGCTGGAGAACTGCCGGATGAATCCGGGCGAGGGCAAGGACGACGAGACCCTGTCGAAGAAGTACGCCGCGCTGTGCGACATCTTCTGCATGGACGCGTTCGGCACCGCGCACCGCGCCCAGGCTTCGACCCACGGCGCGATTCGTTTCGCCAAGGTCGCCTGCGGCGGCCCGCTGCTGATGGCTGAGTTGGACGCGCTGGCCAAGGCGCTGGAGAAGCCGGCGCGGCCGCTGCTGGCAATCGTCGCCGGTTCCAAGGTCAGCACCAAGCTGGAGCTGCTGTCGAACCTGGTCGGCAAGGTCGATCAGTTGATCGTCGGCGGCGGCATCGCCAATACCTTTCTGGCCGCGCAGGGCCTGCCGGTGGGCAAGAGCCTGTGCGAGGCCGATCTGCTCGACACCGCACGCAAGATCATCGCCGACGCCAATGCGCGCGGTGCGCACATTCCCCTGCCGATCGATGTGGTGGTCGCGCCAGCCTTCGCCGCCGATGCGCCGGCGTCGATCAAGGAGGTTGATCGCGTCGCGGCCGACGACATGATCCTCGACATCGGCCCGGCCACCGCCAAGCAATACGCCGACATCATCGCCAAGGCCGGCAGCGTGATCTGGAACGGGCCCGTCGGCGTGTTCGAGTTCGATGCCTTCGGCGAGGGCACGCGCGCGGTGGCCGAGGCGATTGCCGCGTCGTCGGCGTTCTCGATTGCAGGCGGTGGCGACACCCTGGCAGCGGTCGATAAGTACGGCGTGGAAAGCGGCATCAGCTACATCTCGACCGGCGGCGGCGCGTTCCTTGAATTCTGCGAGGGCAAGCCGCTGCCGGCCGTGCTGGCACTGCAAGCGCGCGCGCAGGGCTGACGCGCGCCGTGGTGCTCAACATCGCCGTCTATCACTTCGCGCCGATCGCCGAGCCGACCGCGCTGCGTGAGCTGTTGTTCGAGCGCTGCACGCAGGCGGCGCTGCGCGGCAGCGTGCTGGTGGCGCCGGAAGGCTTGAACCTGTTTCTGGCCGGAACTGAGGCCGGCATCGAATCGGTGCTCGACTTCGTGCGTGGCGTGCCTGGCTTTGCCGAGCTGCGGGTCAAGCGCAGCTGGAGCACGCATGTGCCGTTCGCGCGTCTGAAGGTGAGGTGCAAGCGCGAGATCATCGCCTTCCGTCGCGACGACTGCGTGCCGCGCGCGCGCCGCGCACCGGCGCTCAGCCCGCAGCAGCTGCGGGATTGGATCGAGCGCGGACAGGACGATGCCGGGCGTCGGCTGGTTTTGGTCGACACCCGCAATCGCGAGGAGATGCTCTACGGCAGCTTTGAGAATGCGGTCGAGCTGCCGATCGACAACTTCACCGAACTGCCGGCCGCGCTGGAGCCATTGAAGGAGTCGCTGGCCGATGCCGCCGTGGTCAGTTTCTGCACCGGCGGCATCCGTTGCGAGAAGGCGGCGCTGTGGATGCAGGAGGCCGGCTTTGCCAATGTCTGGCAGCTCGACGGCGGAATCCTCGACTACTTCGAACAGGTCGGCGGCTTCGGCTATCGCGGCGAGTGCTTCGTGTTCGATGAACGGGTCGCGCTGAAGCCTGATCTGAGTCCCCGGCTGGACGCCGAAGTGACGGTTCCGGTGGATCCCTTGGCGCACAAGCGGCCGCACGCGGCGTGAACCTGCGGCCGGCCATCGGCATCGTCGGCAGTGCCGGCGCCTACGGTCGCTGGCTGACGGGCTTCTTCGAGCAGCGCATGGGCTGCCCGGTGCTGGGTGCGGACCCGGCTGATCCGGCGGCGATCACGCCCGGCGGATTGATTGAACGCTGCGAGGTGCTGGTGTTCAGCGCACCGATCCGCCACACGCCGGCCTTGATCGCCGAGTACGCCGCGTTGGCGGGTGCGCGCGCGCCAGCGCAGCTGTGGATCGACGTGACCTCGGTGAAGGCGCAGCCGGTGGCGGCGATGCTGGCCTCGGGCGCCGAGGTGCTGGGCCTGCATCCGATGACCGCGCCGCCGAAGGCGCCGACCCTGCGCGGCCGCGTGCTGGTGGCGTGCGAAGCGCGGGTCGAGCGCTGGCGCGGCTTTGTCGATGCGCTGTATGCCGCGCTGCAGGCCGAGCGGGTGCAGGCATCGCCCGAGCAGCACGACCGGGTGATGGCCCTGGTGCAGGCGCTGGTGCATGCCGGCCATCTGGCGCAGGCGGGCGTGCTGGCCGAACTGGCGCAATCGCTGGGTGGCGCGGCCAGCCTGCTGCCGTTCCGTTCGGCCTCGTTCGAGATGGATCTGGCGATGGCCGATCGCATCCTGGCCGGCAACCCGGCGATCTACTCCGGTATCCAGTTCGACAACCCGGCCGTGCCAGCGGTGCTGGCCCTGCTTGAGCAGCGGGTGGCGCGGCTGCGCAGCCTGGTGGGGCAGGGCGATTCGGCGCGGGCGGACTTCGAAGCCGAGTTCATCCACGCGCCGAAGGCGGCGTTTACCGAGGCCGAGATCGCCCGCGGCAACCGCAGTTTCGAGAACCTGGGTTATCTGCTGGCCGACCTCGCGCACGCCGAAGCGCTGTCGGTGCACCTGCCGGAGGACCGCCCGGGCTCGCTGCGCGCGCTGCTGGATGTGTTCGAGCGCCATGCGGTGAACCTGGCCTCGATCCATTCCTCGCGCACGCCAACGGGTGAGGTGCATTTCCGCTTCAGCTTTACCGATGCCCTCGATGCAGATGCTCAGGCAGCGCTGGGCGCGGATATCGAATGTGACGACATCGGCCGGGTGCTGGCATGGGCCTGAGCCGCGCAGCAACAAGCGCTGTGGCGTCGCGGTTGCGACGCCTATGAATGAGGATGCAGCAATGAGCAAGCGGCTGGTGAATTTCCGCAACATGCCAGATGACGAGCAGGCCGAGATCTGTGCCCTGCTGGAGCAGGCCGCGATCGAGTTCTACCTGACCCCGCCGAACCTGTTCGGGCTGTCGGCGGCAGCGCTTTGGGTGCGCGAGGAGGCCGACTTCGATCGCGCCAAGCATCTGCTTGACGAGTTCCAGACCGAACGTGCGCGCACTGCTAGGGCAAGCTTCGATGCCGCGCGTGCCGCTGGCGAAGTGCCGGGACTGTGGTCAGCCGTGCGGCAGCGGCCGGCGCAGGTAGTCGGTCTGATCGTGCTGGTGCTCGGGGTGCTGTTCGCGCTCAGCCTGCCGATGCTGCTGCTCGGGCGCTGACAACGGAAATCGGCTCGGATCCGGCCCGGACCGCCGCCCTGGATAGGGGATGATCTGGGCCTTTTTGCTCCGCGCGGTGCGCGCGAGTTCGACCCGGGCGCTCGTAAGTTAATGAAAAACAAGTTTAATTTTCGAATCGTGCCCGGTTTGACCTTGCCCGGAGCACGCCGTAAAGCTGACCCATGCCTTTGCTAGATTCAAGGCGTCCGAGCTGCTGTCTGCAGGCTTGGGCTTCGATTGAATCCACGAGGGGCGTGTTATGACTGTGGCACTGCGTGCGCTGCGAGCGCTTTCGAACGCCAGCTCACCTGAGGGGCTGAATCGTGAAGTCGGGCGGATCCTCCACGCGATGGGGGTGGACCATTGGGTCTACGCGATCAACCTGCCCCTGCTCAACGATCGCCAGAACCAGTTCACGCTCGGCGACTACCCGCCGGCCTGGGTCGAGCGCTATCTGGAATGTGACTATCTGAAAATCGACCCGGTGGTCGCTCACTGCCATGATCACGGCACGCCTTTCCTGTGGAGCGAGGCCCAGCTCCGCGCGCGCTGTGCGGTCGATCCGCACCACAACCTGATCCGGCGCATGTTCGACGAGGCTGATGAGGTCGGGCTGGGTGCAGGGGTGAGCATTCCGCTGCATGGCCCGGGCGCCTGCTGGGGCCTGATGTCCTTCACCGCGCCGAGCCGCCGCCGCGCTGAACTGGAGCGGCGTTTGCCCGAACTGAATCTGCTGGCGCACTACGCCCACGAAGCGGCACGGCCGTTTGCGCGCAGCAAAGCCTCCGTCACCCCTCCGGATCTGACCCGCCGTGAGCGCGAATGCCTGCACTGGGCGGCCGAAGGCAAGACCAGTTGGGAGGTCGGGCGGGTGCTCGGCGTCAGCGAACGCACGGCGATTTTCCATATCCAGAATGCCGCGCGAAAGCTGGAGGTCAGCGGTCGTCAGGCCGCTATCGCGCGTGCGATTTCGTTGGGCCTGATCAACCCGGCCTGAGCTCAGGTATTCGGAACCTCAGACCTGCGTCCGCGACCGCCGTGGCTCTGGCCCGCGGGCGTCGCGGAAACCGCAGGTGCTGCTCGCGGCTGCGCCGCGTATCGGTGGCCGAATGTGCGCCTTCGATGCAGCCGGATCAGGGCTGTCTGGACTCGGCATCGGCGGCTTCTGCGCGCACCTGATCGCGTGCTCATTCGTGCCGTGAGGAGCAGGACGCTCCGGCGCCCCGCGAGAACTTTCCGTGCGCCAGAACCGCCTGCGGCCCTGCATCCAGGCGGCTGCCATCCTGTCAGTTGCGCCAGCTGCAAGAACTGGCAGCTTCAGCGTCTGCTGACCCTCCGCACCTTCGCGGAGGAGAACGTAAATGATTGAGATCAGCATGGGCCGCGCCGGCGAAGGCGCACTGCAGGCGCACTTGATGGACAGCATGTTCCGGCTGCGCACCGAGGTGTTTCACCAGCGCCTCGGCTGGGATGTCCGGGTCGACAACGGACGCGAACACGACTGGTTCGATCTGATCGGACCACGCTACCTGGTTGCCCACTCGCGTGGCTCGCAGCCGCAGGCCCTGGGCTGCTGCCGATTGCTGCCGGCCAATGGACCCAACATGCTGCGCGACGTGTTCCCTCTACTGCTGGATGGAGCTGCCGCGCCCGCGGCAAGCGACCAGTGGGAAGTCAGTCGTTTTGCAGTGTCCGAGCGCTGCACCGAAGGCGGATTCGGCTTCAGCGATGTGCCCGCGGCGATGGTGGCGGCGGTGGTGGAGTCCGCGGCGCAGCACTCGATCAGTGCCTTGGTCGGGGTCACCAGCGCCGCCTTCGAGAGGATGCTGCTGGGCTTGGGACTCGACGTGCGCCGTCTCGGGCGAGCGCGACGCATCGGGCGCGTGATGAGCCTGGCCTTTGAGCTGCCGATTCACGCCGGCAACTTGCAGGCCATCGGTCGCTACGCCTTTTCAACGCCGGCATTGCAGGCCGCTTGAGGGCTCGCTGCCCGCAGCTCGGGAAACCTCCCGGCTGTGGGCAGCAACTCTCGGTTCAGGCGGGAACGCCAATCGGCTGCAGCGACGGGGCTGGTCGCAGCTCGATCCGCCTGAGAGTTTCGAGCGTTCCGTTCCAAAGCTGGTGGCGGGCGTGCAGTGCTTCACTCGCGGCCAGCCGGGCGCTTTCGAGGCCGAACGGGTTGCGATCCAACTCGCGGTGGATCAAACGTGCGGCGGCCGGCCCATGGCTGTCTGCATCGAGCTCGATGTGCCGCTCCAGGTAGTAAACGAATTGCGGCGCCGCCGAGCGCGCCAGGCCCCAGCGGTCGAGCAAACCCTGGAACATCGGCGGGATCACGTTCTCGCGGCCGTACAGGAAACTCGACATCACCTGCAAACGGCTGCCGTTGAGCGCGGTATCGAGCGTCTTGCTGACGAATTCGCGGACGAACCACGGAATCTCCTCATCGGCCAGCGCGAGGCTGAGCATCTCGCCTTCGCGAAGTGCGGACAGGAAGCGATCAAAGCACTGCGTGCTGGCGCCGACTTCGCGCATGGCCGCCAGGTACAGATCCAGATGGCTGGCCGGAATGCCATTGGCGCCGACGTCGCTCTCTTCACCCAGCACGATGTCATTGATCAGGCGCGCTGCCTCCGGGTCGGCGGGCGGCATCCACGGCAGCTCGGTGCAGGTCAGCTCACGCTGAAGTCGCTTGACCAGCGACATGAAATCCCAGACGGCGAACACGTGGATCTGCATGAACGCCTGCAGATGCTCGCGGCTGTTGAGGGCGCTGAACACAGGGTGCAACTCAAGCCCGGCGCGCAGTTCCCGGATGTCCGGGGTCAGAATCGGGTCGGGCTTGCCGGGGGCATGACTGGATGCGCTCATCGGGGGACTCCTTTCGCGGCTCACAGTGGAAGGTCGCCACCCGCGTCGCGGGTGGATGCAACGGCTTCAAGTGATCGGGCAGGCGACAACGCGGCTGAGCCGAAGGCTCCGCACACGCCCCTGGGTGTCGCCACGAGCGCCCCGAGCGGGCGCCGAGTCAGCCGCTACAGCGGCTGGTAGAGCGGGTAGAGGTTGGCCTCTTCGCGCTGGATGCGTTGCGACAGCAAGCCGCCTACGACGGCGTAGTCACGCAGAAAGGTCTCGCGCGAACCGTCGTTGAAGGGCGCGCGCTGGTACTTCTTCACGAAATCGACCACGCCGCGCGCGATCGAATTCATTTCACGGCGGAAGCTGCGGATCAGGGCGAGGTTTTCCTCGTCGCTGGCCAAGCTGTTCTCGACATAGTTGTAAAAGCGCACGTTCTCGGCGATGACGTGGCTTTCCAGCCCGGTCTTGAACGCTATCAGAAGCGCCGGCAACTCGTTGAAGCGGCCGCGCTCGGCGGTTTGGCCGATCTGCTGGAACAGCTCCACCAGGCTGTGATGGTCGTGCTTGAGTGATTCAATCAGCCGAGAGTCGTAGGCCGGTGCCCGAGGCGCAGGCGATGCTGAAGCGCCCGGCGTGGCGCGCGCCGGCGGGGCGGCGGCCGCGGTGTCCTGTCCAATCCAACGCTTGATGAGGTCGAACATGCCGGCATTCTCCTGCAGATAAAGCCTAGACGGCTACGAGAATGAACATTAGCGCTCGCGCAACACGCGCCAACAGCTGCCGGATCTTGCAGGGTGAAGGAATTCACATAATCACAGGGCCGGCGTCCATCGAGGCGGACGCCGGCCATGCGTTGCAGCGATCAATGGCTGTGCGCAGTGCCTGACTTCGGGCAGTGGCAGGGAGCGGTCGGGCCGTACTCCAGGCCGAAACTGCGGCCCTCGCCATGGCGCTGCCAGTAGAACTGCGGCGCCGGAGCGTTCCCCCCACCGACTTCGGCCATGTCCTGGGCAAGATCGAACAGGCGCCCGCCGACCATCACCATCGAGGTGTCGATGCTGTGGCGGATGTCTTCCAGCGGGTTCGAATTCAGCACCACCAGATCAGCCTTCTTGCCGGCTTCCAGCGAGCCGAAGTGTCGGCCCATGCCGATCGATTCGGCCCCATCGATGGTAGCCGCGCGCAGCGCTTCAAAATTGCTGAAGCCGCCCTGGGTCAGCATCCAGATTTCCCAATGTGCGGCCAGACCTTGCAGCTGGCCGTGGCCGCCGATCTGGATCCGCACACCGGCGTCGCGGAGGGTCTTCAAGGCCTTGGCGACCTCGATGTGGTAGTAGTCCCAGTCCGGCGCGATCTCGCGGCGGATCGAGCGGGCGTCGAGGGTTTCGCGCGGGAAGAAGCGGTTCAGGCGCGGCTCTTCCCACACGTTGTCGCGGCTGTACCACCAGAACTCGCCCGACAGGCCGCCGTAGCTGACCACCAGGGTCGGCGTATTGCGTACCTTGGTCGCTGCCCACAGCTGCACCACGTCGCGGTACAGCGGTGCCACCGGCAGGTTGTGCTCCACCGTGCTGGCGCCGTCGATGATCATGCTCAGGTTGTGGAAGAAGGTGGAGCCGCCTTCCTCGACCACGCGCATGCCGAGCTCGCGTGCGGCCTGGTTGACCTGCTGGCGCTGGTCGCGGCGCGGCTGGTTGTAGCTCTTCACGCTGAAGGCGCCATGGGCCTGCATGCGCCGCAGGTGCGAGCGCGCGTCATCGAGACTGTTGATCACCGCTTTGAAGTCGCCATCAGCGCCGTACAGGATGGTGCCGGTCGAGAACACCCGCGGGCCGACCATCGCGCCGGCCTGCACCAGTTCGGCTTGGCTGAAGACGAATTCGGTGGTGGCGGAAGGGTCGTGCATCGCGGTGACACCGAACGCCAGGTTGGCGTAGTAAGCCCAGTTCTGCTGTGGAACCACCCCCTGGCCGAAGTGCGCGGCGTGTGCGTGGGCATCAACAATCCCCGGCATGATCGTTTTGCCGGTGGCGTCGATCACGCGCGCGCCGGCCGGCACCTGCACCTCGCTGCGCGGGCCGACCGCGACGATACGGTCGCCTTCGATGACCACGGTGCCGTCCTCGATCACGTCCTCGCGGTTCTGCGCATCGCGCATGGTCAGGACGCGCGCGCCCGTGAAGGCGACCCGCTGCTGCGGGCGGTACACAGGCACCTCAAGCCCGACCTCGATGCCGCGCGCGTCTTCGGGTTTGGGTAGGTCTTTGGGTGCACCGGGCAGGAAGGCGAAGCTGTCGGTCAGTGTGCGGCTGAAGTACTGCCTGCCGACCATCCAGTGCAGGGCCTGGCCGTCTCCGGTGCCCGACCAGTGCAGGTAGCTGCCGACGTCCTGGCTGATCCGGGTCACCGGAATCGCCTTCGAATCTTTGCTCAGCTCGATGCTGCCGCCGGTCTGCGGCAGCGGCGCGACGTAGGCATTGAACAGTTCGGTAAAGGCCACATAGCGGCCGTCCGGCGACAGGCTGATGCTGTCGGCGTATTTCAGATTGAACACCTCGCGCGGCTCTTCGCCGTTCAGGCCGACCGACATCAGCTTTTTCGAAATGCCCCCGCCAGTCATGTAGTAGACGCGCGTGCCGTCGGCCGAGAACTGCGGGCTGTAGCCTTCGCGCGCGACCCGCGTGGGTTCGCCGCCGGTGGCGGGCACCCAGAAGATGCCGCGCTCCTGCGCCCACAGGCTGCCGGTCAGGCCGGAGCCGGCGCTGCGCGCGTACACCACCTTGCTGGCATCGGGCGAGAAGCGCGGGCCGTAGTAGAAGCCCGGGCGCAGGCTCAGGCTGCGGCGCTCACCGCTGGCGAGGTCCAGCGCCAGGATCTCGCCGAGGTTGGCGTCGGTCCAAGTGGTGTAGAGCAGCTGCCGGCCGTCGGCGCTGAAGCTGGGCTCGTACTCGGCTGATTCCGCATCCGAGGTCAGACGCTGCGGCGTGCCGTTGGGCAGTGCACGGCGGTAGAGCTTGCCGACCGCGTGGAAGATCAGCTCGCTGCCATCGGGGCGGGTGGCGACATCGCGGATCATCTGCGGCGCGAAGTTCGCCCCGGGCAGGCTGATCTGCGGGTCCAGCGCTTCGATCACGGTCTGCTCGACCTGGGCGGTGAAGGGAATCTCGCTGGCCTGGCCGTCTGCGGCATTGACCCGCCACAGCCCGCCCTGTGCCCACACCACGATCGCGCTGCCGTCCGGCGTCCAGTCGAAGCCGGGATAGGGGCCGAAGATTGACCAGGCCTCCTGTTGGTCGTGCGAGAGGCCATCCCACAGCGGCCGGCTTTCGCCGCTCAAAGTGTCGAACACGTGCAACACGGTCTTGTCGCGGATGCGCTTGACGAAGGCGATGCCGCGGCCGTCCGGCGCCGGCTGCGGACGCACCGCGCCGCCGGGGCCCTCGATCAGGGTCTTGATCTCGCCGGTTTCGCGGTCGAGCTGGCGGATCGCGTAGATGCCGTCGTGCGGGTTCTTGTTGTACTGAAAGAGCGGTCCAGCGGTCATGTCCTCGCTGAAGTAGACATAGCGGCCGTCGGGGCTGATCGCCGGCTCGCCGAGGTCCTGCTGGTCATTCTTCTGTTTGGTCAGCTGCAGGCCGGCGCCGCCGGACCTGTGCCAGATCCACAGCTCGCCCGCGCCCAGCGAGCGCTGGCCGGTGAAATGCTTGCGGGCAATCAGGTAATCGCCGTCCGGCGTCCACACGGCGTTGTTGGTCAGGCGGAAATCCTCGGCAGTGACCTGGATCGGATCACCACCCGCCAGCGGCTGACGCCAGATGTTGTTGCCGCCGCCGCGGTCGGAGGTGAAGCTGACTTCGCGGCCGTCGGGCGAGAATCGGGGCTGCACGTCAAAGGCCGGGCCCGAGGTCAGGCGCTTGGCTTCACCGCCTTCGATCGGCAGCAGGTACAGATCGCCGAGCATGTCGAACACCAGCTGGCGTCCGTCGGGACTGATGTCCACGCTCATCCAGGTGCCTTCGTCGGTGCTGAAGCTCACCTTCTGGGTCGGGCCGCGCAGCTGGTTGACGTCCCACTTTGGCGCGTCGTCCTTGGGTTTTGCGGCAAGCGCAGGGCTTGCGGAGGCGCCGGCCAGGCACAGGGCCAAGCTGGTGATCAGGGTGAGGCTTCGCATCAGGGAACTCCGAGGGCTGGCGCGCCAACGCCGGCGCGAGCGTGCGCGGATGGTGAAGGCCGGCTGCGCCGACGTCATCTGCCAGAAGTCGGCGCGGCCTGAGCCGCTAGACTTCGCCCATGACTACCGAATTCCACGCCAGCGCCCAAGCCTCGCAGCTGGGCAAAACCGTCGACTACGCCGACACCTTCGATGCGACGCGCCTGTTTCCGATTCCGCGCGCGGCCAAGCGCACGGAACTCGGTATCGACACGCCGCTGCCGTTCGTCGGGGTGGACATCTGGAACGCGTGGGAGCTGTCCTGGCTGGATTCCCGCGGCAAACCGCAGGTCGGCGTCGCCGAGTTCCGGGTGCCGGCTGACTCGCCGTGCATCATCGAATCCAAGAGCTTCAAGCTGTACTTGAACGGCTACAACCAGGAGCGGCTGGACAGCGCTGAGACCCTGCGTGCGCGTCTGATTGCCGACCTGTCGGCCGCCGCCGGTGCAACGGTTGGCGTGCGCCTGAAGTCGCTCGATGAAGCCGCTGCCGAGCCGATGGCCGAGCTGCCGGGCTTCTGCATCGACAGTCTGGATATCGACATCGACCACTACGGCCCGCCGCGCCCGGAATTTCTCAGCGCCAGCGATGAGGTGGTTGACGAACTCCTAGTGTCGCGGCTGCTGAAGTCCAACTGCCCGGTCACCGGCCAGCCCGACTGGGCCAGCGTCCAGCTCAGCTACCGCGGCCCGCGCATCGATCGCGAAGGGCTGCTGCGCTACCTGGTGTCGTTCCGCCGCCATGATGATTTCCACGAGCAGTGCGTGGAGCGGATCTTCATGGACATCAGCCGCCGCTGTGCACCCGAAAGCCTGACCGTCTACGCGCGCTACACCCGCCGCGGCGGGCTCGACATCAATCCTTGGCGCAGCACGCTGGGTGGCGAGCCCGCGAATCCGCGCGGGGCGCGGCAGTAGGTCGCGCCGGCTGGCGTAAACTGCGCGCCGTGCTCGATCAACTCTGTCTGCACCCGGCGTGGCGTCGCCGGCATCTGCTGCATCGGGAATCCCCATGAAAAACAAGAGCGAGATCGTTTCAAACTGGCTGCCGCGCTACACCGGCGTGGCCCTTGAGGACTTTGGCCAGCACGTTCTGTTGACCAATTTCGGTGGCTATCTGGATGTGTTCGCGCGCTTGACCGGCGCCGAAGTGGTGGGCCGCGATCGGCCGATGCCCAGCGCCACCAGTGATGGCATCACCATGGTCAACTTCGGCATGGGCAGCGCCAACGCCGCCACGGTGATGGACCTGCTGTCGGCCTACGGCCCGAAGGCGGTGCTTTTTCTCGGCAAGTGCGGTGGGCTGAAGAAAAAGAACCAGCTCGGCGACCTGGTGCTGCCGATCGCGGCGATCCGCGGCGAGGGCACCTCCAACGACTACCTTCCACCGGAGGTGCCGGCGCTGCCGGCATTCGCGCTGCAGCGCGCGGTGTCGACGATGATCCGCGATCTTGAGCACGACTATTGGACCGGCACGGTGTACACCACCAATCGCCGGGTCTGGGAGCACGACGAAGAATTCAAGGTCTATCTGCGCAAGCTGCGCTGCATGGCGATCGACATGGAAACCGCGACCATTTTCGCCGCCGGTTTCGCCAACTCGATCCCCGCCGGTGCTCTGCTGCTGGTGTCGGATCAGCCGATGATCCCGGAAGGGGTGAAGACCGAGGCCTCCGACCGCGTGGTCAGCGCCAATTTCGTCGAGAACCATATCCAAGTCGGCATCGAGGCGCTGAAGCTGGTGCGCCGGCACGGCAAGTCGGTCAAGCATCTGCGCTTCGACAGCTGACAGAGCCGCGCTCGGCTTGACTCAGTCTGAATCCAACAGGAAATGGAATGCGATCACGTCCGGGCTGTCCTGCCCGGGGGTGAATCGCGTTCGGCACAGAAAGTTCTGCGGGGTACGCTGTCCGCCTTCGCCGTCGACGCTGGCGATCACCCGCAGCTCGAACACGCTGTCCTCGATTGGGGTGATCGTCGCCAGGCTGGCTGCGGAATCGATTTCGAAGCTGCGCTTCTGCGCATCGCTGTAGGTGCGGTTCTTTGCGGTGGCCGCAAGAACCGATGCCGAACAGGCGTCGAAGCTCAGTTGATCTGTGCTGGTGACGCAGCCGGTGAGGCTGGTGCAGACGATGAGCAGGGCGGCCCGCAGTCGCATTTTCGTTTCCCTCCGGAATCTTGTTCTGTGACGCGGGGCGGCTCGCGAACCGGCTGCCGCGCATCCAGACCACACTGACGGTGGTATTCCATTTGTGCATCCTGTCACAGGTTTTGCAAGCTCTACGGGCAGCGGACGCGCGAACGGTTCAAGCACCAAGGCGTGCGTAGCGGTATCTCGGCCGCGCGGCGTGCATGGGCATCGATCAGATGCCTGCGGCAACTCGGTCGCGCAGAGGCGATCACCGCACGCTGCGCCCGCAGGCGTAGGCGATCCCACGGCGCGCTCGCCGGGCCGGGCTGCAGCCTCGGCTGCGATCAGCGAGCGCTGCAGCCGGCGGAATGTCGCGCGGCAACTCAGTAGCGCGGCACCGAAGGATCGATCTGCTGCGACCAGGCCTCGATGCCGCCCTCGACATTGAACAGCTGGCGGAAGCCCTGGCCGCGGAAGTGCTCGGCCGCGCGCGCGCTGGAGATGCCGTGGTGGCAGAGAAAGGCGAGCGCGGTGTCCTTCGGCAGCGACTCAAGTCCGCCGACCGTGGTTTCATCCAGCACCCGGTGCGGGTGCGGAAACTGCGCGTACTCGCGGTCCGATGCCGGGCGCACATCGATCACGGTGATGTCGCCCGCCGCCACCCGCGCGGCCAGTTCCTGCACGGAGAGGGCCTGCACAGCAGCCGGTGCGTTCGGGTTCCGGATCGCCAGACCGGCGCCGCGTACGTCTTCCACCCAGTCGATTTCCAGGCCCTTCGCGCGCTGCGCCGAGGCCAGGTCGAAGTGCACGCGCACGCCTTCGGACTCGGACACGATTTCATTGCCGGCCACCGGCTTGAGCTGGAACTGCGCGTTGAAGCGGCCGTCGATGGCCATGTGCAGGGCCAGGCCGGGGCCGCTGTCGGCCATCGCCGAGCGGATCGCCTCGGCGGCTTTCGGGGTGACCGTGATCGGCGGCGGGCTGCGGTCGGGCGCGCTGGCGCCGAACAGGCCATGCAGCTCGCCGCTGTTCAACATGCCCTCAATGATGTCGCTGCCGCCGACGAGCTCGCCGTCGACATACAGCTGCGGGATGGTCGGCCAGCTGCCAAAAAGCTTGATGCCCTCGCGGATCTCGCCGTCTTCCAGCACGTCTACGGTGTGAAAGGTCTCCACCACGGCCTGCAGTGCGCCGACGGCCTTGGCCGAGAAGCCGCAGCGCGGCGCTTGGGCATTGCCCTTCATGAACAGCACCACGCGGTGCTCGGACAGCAGGTTTTCGATGCGGGTGCGCAGGGCGGGTTCGAGCGACATGGCGGTAACCTGGGGACGAAGAGGCCGGTGAGTTTACCGGGTGTGGGGTGGCGGCCTTGTTTTCAAGCGCGCTGGTGTGGCCTGCGCTGTCTCTTGTCGCCCACCGTCGCTGATAGCTGTCGACCCCTCGCTCGGCAAAAACGCGCTTGCGCTGAAGCCGCGCCCGCCGGGCCGCACCGCGCATGGGCCGGATCTGCGCGCCTGCAGCGGAGCGGGCACTTGCCGCTGTGGATGGTGGCCTGGTGTGTCGGCTGTAGCCTTGCCTGGGCGCGGTGGGGCGCTTGAATCTGCGCTGGACGTGTCGGTACGGCTTCAGGCGGCGCGCTGCCGGGCCGAGATGACGTCGGCCAGCTCGACCGACAGCGATGAGAACGCCAGATCGACCGAGGCCGAGGCGAGCACGCCGCTGGCTTCGCTGCAGCCGATGCGGGTGCGGTGCTCGCTCCAGTGCAGCAGCTCCATGCGGCCATCGAAGTCTTCGGTCAGCGCGGTGCAGTGTTCGACCCAGTCGCCGTCGTTCAAGTACACGATGCCGTCGAACTCGCGAATGCCGCCGAAGTGGATATGCCCGCAGATATGGCCGTCCACGCCGTGCTCGCGCGCGGAGTTGACCACTCGCTGCTCGTACTGGTGGATGTACAGCAGGGCCTGGGCGATCCGCGATTTGGTGATGATCGACAGTGGCAGGTAGGCCAGGCGCAGCCGTCGGCGCAGCCGGTTGAAATTCCGGTTGGCCCAGAGCATCAGCCGGTGCGCGGAATCGCCGATCCGGATCAACCAG
Organism: Aquimonas sp.; assembly: GCF_044377145.1. NCBI lineage: Bacteria > Pseudomonadati > Pseudomonadota > Gammaproteobacteria > Lysobacterales > Lysobacteraceae > Aquimonas > Aquimonas sp. The sequence continues at coordinate 51,164 of NZ_JBILJQ010000004.1, read as the reverse complement.
CTGCGGCCGATGTGTTCGGGGTCGAACTCGTCGCCGTGTGCGACCCGGTAGCGCCGGCCGTCGGCTGCGACGTGCACAGCGGAATAAGCCACCTCGATGCCTCCCAGCCGTTGCCCGCAGAAGGCGCGCATCGGTGCGTCGTGGTTGCCGGGCAGGTACACCACCCGTGTCCCGCGGCGGGCCAAATCCACCAGCTCAGCGATGATCGCGCTATGGCTGGGCGGCCAGTAGGGCCGGATCGCCAAAGCTTCGAGGTCGACGATATCGCCGACCAGATACAGGGTCTCGCAGCGGGTCTGGCGCAGGAAATCAAGCAGGTACTGCGCCTGGCAATCCGGCGTGCCGAGGTGCACGTCGGAGATGAAAACAGTGCGGAACTTGAGGACGGACATCGCACGGCCCTGCACAAGTGCGTTGCGAAAGCATCCCTTGGCTTGCCTTCACTGGCATGGCGGGCGTGTGTCGGTGAGGTGACACCGTCTGTCAGCGTTTGCGGGAGCTCCGCTGAACCGGTATTCAATTCAGCGACAGTCCTCGCCGGGCTGAGGCCGAGCCCCCACTAGCGAAAGTTCCGCGGCAGTCGCACTCTTCGCATCGGGCGGACGACCGGCAGCGGCGGTCCGTCATGTAGTCCGCAGCGCTGTCGACTTCGCCCAGTGCGCATCCGCGCAGGAGCATTCGTGATCCATCCAGCCAGTGAGCTGCGTTTCATTTCAGCCGAAATCGGCTACGGCGTATTCGCCACCGAGTTCATCCCACGTGGCACCTTTCTCTGGGTGCTCGACGCCTTCGACCGCATCCTCAGCCCGGCCGAGCGCGATGCACTGCCGCCCATGCTGCGCAGCGTGGTCGATCGCTACGCTTACCAGGCGCCGGACGGCGATTACGTGTTCTGCTGGGATTTCGGCCGTTACATGAATCACTCGTGCGCGCCTGCCAGTCGCGGTCTCGGCGATGCCTTCGAGATCGCCGTGCGCGACATCCAGCCAGGCGAGGAGCTGACCTGCGAATACGGCACCCTCAACCTGATCGCGCCGATGGCGTGCGGCTGCGGCGCATCCAATTGCCGCGGGGTGATTCGCCGTGATGACGCCGAGCACTACTTCGAACGCTGGGACGCCGAAGCCCGCGCCGCCTTCACCCTGGCGGCCTCGGTGCCGCAGCCGCTGCTGCCCTACGCCAAACTCGGGCCGCGCGATCTGCCGCTGGTGGCCGCGCTGGAGACGGGCGCCGAGGTGACATTGCCCTCGGCACGTGGCTACCACCGCGCCGTGAGCGCGCCATGATCCATCCGGATACCCGTTTGATCCGGGTCGACGACACTGTCGGCGCCGGCCTGGTGGCGACCCGACGGATTCCACGAGGCACCGTCACCTGGGTGCAGGACGCGCTCGATCGCGCGATCCCGCAGGCGCAGATCGATGCCTTGCCTGCGGCCTATGCGCCGCTGGTGGATCGCTGGACCTTCAGCGACGGGCGCGGCAAACGGGTGCTGTGCTGGGACTTCGGGCGCTATCTCAACCACAGCTGTGCGCCGAACTGCGGCGGCAGCGAGTACGGCTTCGAGCTTGCACTGCGCGACATCGCCGCCGGTGAGCAGCTGACCAATGACTACGCCACCCTGTTTCTGGGGCCGACCGAAGGCTTCGACTGCCGCTGCGGGGCGCCCAACTGTCGGGGTGCGATCAGCCATCTGCAGGTGCCCTCGGCGGTGCAGGGGGTGCACGATGGGCTGATCGCCGCCTTCGCTCAGATGGACCGTGTGCGCCAGCCGCTGGCTGTGCTGCTTGATCCCCTGCGGCTGGCCGCCGTACGCGAAAGCCTCGGCTGCCCGAGCCCGCTACGGCGCGCGCGTACCCGAAACACGCGCCGCGCCGAATCGGCGTAGCGCGCTGTCGGGTTGCCTCACACCCAGGCGGCGACCATCACCCGCTTGTGGTGCACCAGCTGCTCGTAGCCGTCGGCCGGCACGGGCAGCACCTCCACGCGCGAGAACCCGATGCGCTGCAGGATCCACAGCAGCGCCTCCAGGCTCGGCACCAGACAGATGCCGGTGGTGCTGGCCTCGGGGCCGTGGGTTTCGCCGGTCTCATCAATGATGCCGAAGCTGCCTTTCAGCGGGCGCACAAACCGGTAGCTGCCGTAGTCGACCCAACCGGTCTGGCCCGGCACGATCTGGGTTTCGATCACGCACAGCTTGCGGGTCAGCGCGCGCGCCACGCGCAGGGCGCCGACCGGGTTCTCCAAGTGGTAGATCAGGCCGAAGCACAGCACCAGGTCGTGCACGCCGAGTGCGGCGGTGTCCAGTGCGTGCACGTCGCTCTGCACGACATTGATCTGCGGCAGGTTCAGCGCATCGCGAATCAGCCGCGAGTCATCCACATGCTCATCGCGCGCATCGACGCTGAGCACCTTGCCGAAGCCGGCCGCGGCCAGCTGCACCGAGAACCAGCCCTGATGACAGGCCAGATCGACCGAGCTCAGCTGCGAGCGATCCCCCGCAAACTCCTGCGCGATCAGCGCGTCGAGCATCTGCGAGCGGGTGTGGTGGATCGAATCCAGCACGCCGCCGTCATAGGTCGGCGTGGTCGCGCCCGAGGGCAGCTTGAACGGATAGAACCAGGTCTTGGCGAGGGCGCGGGATTCGAGTTCGGACATGGAAGGATCATCGGCGAATGGCCCGATAGTCTAGAGGAGTGCGGTTGCAAGCGAGAAACCCGACGATAAGCAGCGGCGCAGTGAGCACGCGAGCCCGAGCGTCTCACCGAGCCGCCATAGGGTGGGTCTTGATCCACCGAAGCTGCGCGGTCATCGGGTCGCAGAGACAAGCAACGATTGACCTCGGACATCGCCTGCCCGACGTGATCCGTTTGGGGCGAGGTGCAGTGCCGGTGGGTCAAGACCCACCCTATGCGGGTATCGAAGCGTCTTCGCGCATGAGGCCTGATTCTCTGCTCGCAGCGGCGTCTACCGCCCCCACCACGCCCCCGGAAAGTACACCCCGGGCGCCGGCCGTTCGCGGAACACTTCGTGACGGAAGCGGAACAGTTCAGCCGGGCGGCCGCCGGTGGCGTGGTCAAGCCGGCCGGTGCCTTCGACCAGGCCGCCGGCTTCGATCAGGCGGCGGAAGTTCTGCTTGTGAACGCGCGCGCCGGCCAAGGCCTCGACGGTTCGCTGCAGATGGCCGAGGGTGAACTCGGGCGGCAGCAGCTCGAACACTACCGGCCGGTACTTGAGCTTGCCGCGCAGGCGACCAAGCGCGGTCGCCAGAATGCGCCGATGGTCCATCGCCATCACCCGGCCCGAGCCCGGCGCCGGCTGGCCTTCGCCGCGGTCGCGCAGAGCCTCGCCGACGGCGCCGGCTTCCCACAGCAGTTCGTAGCGCTCTAGAGTGCGCTCCGGATCCCAGGGCGCGGCGTCGAAGCCGAACACCAGATCGGCACGCTCGCGCCTGCGCTTCTCGCGTCCGCCCCAAGCGTAGAGATGCGGCTTCAGGTCACGGTCGATCAGCGCTGGACGACCGGCGCGCCAGTCTTCCCAGGGCAGGTAGGCGTACCAATCCGACCACTGCGCCGGCAGCTCACTGGGCAGTGGCTGCTCGCGCACCAGGGCCAGGTATGCCGTAGACACCACCCGAGCACCGAGCTCGCATTCGCGCGGATCACGCTCGCGGTCGCCGAAGGTGTAGAGCTGTTCGACGTAGCCGAGCGGGAATCCGGTCTGCTGCTCGACCCAATCGCGGACGCCGCGTTCGATGGTCTGGTGGCGGGCGACATCCAGCGGCCCCGAGGGCAGGGCATCTTCGCCTCCAGATTCGCGCACGGTCAGCACCCGCGGCGCTTCGTCGGTCACCGCGATGATCGCGGCTTCGAGGCTGAGCAGCAGCAGGGTGGGCGCGGTGGCGGGCATGGGCGCGGAGTATAGCGGCGGCTGCGGGCGACCCTGAGTCCGCAGCGCGAAGCGCGGGACATCGATCGACCGACATGGAGATCGCACGATCATCAACGATCCGGCGGACCCGCTCTGTCGAGTCCCGGCGGCTGTGGCAGTCTCTGCGCCCATGCAATCGCCTCTCGACACTCGCATGCGTGCCTTCCTGCAGGCGCGCCGTCAGCACCCCGCCTGGGTGCTGCTGGCGGCGCGGCGTGGGCCGCTGGTGTTGGCCTGCCTGAAGACGCTGTTCGAGCAGGCCGAGGCGCGCGAAGGCGTGCTGTGGGAAGACGCGCTGGACAGCCTGGCGCGCGCGCTGGCCGAGCAGGGCAACGATGCCGAGTTGGCCGCCGAGGACAGCGATCCGCAGGCCACCGCGCGGCGCGAGCTGCGCGACTGGATCAAGCGCGCGCTGATCATCGAGCGCGACGGCCGCATCCACGCCACCGATGCGCTGGAAACCGCGCTGCGATTCGTCGAAAGCCTGGACGGCCGGATCATGACCTCGACCGCCTCGCGGCTTTCGGTGGTGCAGCGCGAGATCGAGCGCCTGGAATCCGGCCTGAACCCGGATGCTGACGCCCGGCGGGCACGACTGCGTCGGCAGATCGCCGAGCTCGAACAGGAGCTGGCCGCCGTCGACGCCGGCCAGGTGCCGGTGCTCGACCCGGCCACCGCAGTCGAGGGCATCCGCGAGGTCTATACGCTTGCCATCGGCCTGCGCGCGGACTTTCGCCGCGTGGAGGACTCCTGGCGCGAGGCGGACCGCGGCCTCCGGCATGCGATCGTGCAGCAGGAGACCGGCCGCGGCGCCGTGGTCGACAGCCTGCTGGACGGCCACGACAGCCTGCTGCAGACCGCCGAAGGGCGGGTGTTCCAGAGCTTCCAGCAGCAGCTCTCGCACAGCAGCGCGCTGGATGCGATGAAGCTGCAGCTGCGCAGCATCCTCAAGCATCCGCATGTGCAAGGGGCGCTCAAGCTGCCGCAGCAGCTGGAGCTGCGTTGGCTGGTAATGCAGCTGGTGCGCGAATCCAGCGCGGTGATCCGCGCGCGGGCCCGCAGCGAGCGCGATGTGCGCAGTTTTCTCAAGACGGGCCTGGCCGCCGAGCAGCACCGGGTCGGTCAGCTGCTGAACGAAGTGCTGGCACTGGCGACTCGGATCGATTGGCGCAGCCAGCGCGTGCGGCGCAGCCCGGTCGCGCTGCCGCCGCTGGGTTTTCATGCGGCCGGACTGCCGGCGGTGGAGCGACTGCGCTTCAAGTCGCTGGATGCGGAAGGTCGGCGTGAACTGGCCCTGCAGCAGCGTCGCGCCGATCTGCACGAAGTCGAACCCGAGTTCTGGGCGGCCTTCGATGGGCTTGATCGCGAAGCTCTGCTGCAGAACACCTTGGCCACCCTGCGCGCCAGCACCGAGCCGCTGGGCCTGCCCGCGCTGGCCGAGCGCCTGCCGCCCAGCCACGATCTGGAAACGCTGGCGCTGTGGCTGGGCATGGCGCGCGAGGCCGGCATCGAGTTTGGTGAAGGTCGTGAAACGCTTGAACTGGGTGATGACGGCGGCGGCTGGCGTTTCGACGTGCCGATGATTCGCCTGTCGACGCAGGCGTTCGAGGGCTTCGAATGGGAGACTTGAATCTATCCGACCTGCAACGCGCCCCGCAGCCCGCTGGCGCCAAAGCTGCGCTGTTCCGCATCTGCAGTCGACCGCCGTCGAACCCGTCCGCCTTGGCAAGCCGCGCTTGCGGCCTGTCGCAGCCACATGCAGCATCTCCGCTTGTTCGCAGACACAGCGCTCATGTCTAACGGATTCTTTGACGCCCAGACCGCTGCCGCGACACCTGAGCCACAGCGGCCCTCGGGTGCGCCTGCGGCGACGGCTGCGCATTCCGAAACCCTTGATGCGCCGTTGCGTGCCGTGCGCGAGGCGACTCTGGAGCTGATGCGTGCCGGCGTGGTCGAGGCCGCGCGCAAGCCCTCGGCGTATCGCGCGCTAAATCTGGCGGTGCCTGCTGTCACGGCGATCCTGCTGCCGCTGGGCCTGCGCATGCGCATCGATGAGCTGCGCGGTCTGGCCTGGCTGGCGGTGGATGCAGCGGTCATCGGTGCAGCGGATGGCGCTGAGGACGAGGACGCCTGGTCGCATCCGCTGGTGCGCCGGCAGCGCTTGAATCTGGAGCAGAGCCTGCTGGTGGCGATCCTGCGCCAGCAGTTTGTGGCGCATGAAATGGAGGCCGGGGTGGGCGCGGCCGAAGCGCAGGTCGCACTGGATGATCTGCTGCCGCACCTGCAGGCGTACCTGGGCGAACTCGGCAGCGACGCACAGGAGAAGAAGCGCCTGCTCGGGCTGCTGGAGCAGCTCAAGGTTCATGCCTTGGTGTCCGAGGTCGATGAGCACGAGCGCGTCAGCATCCGGCCCTTGATCGCGCATCTGGCCAACCCAGAGAACCTGCACAACCTGCTGCAGTCGCTGCGAGCGGCGGCAGGTGAGGGCACGCCTGAATCCGAGCCCGAACCTCAGGACGACGAGGCGTGAGCCGCAGCCTTACCCGCCAGCGCCGCGTCGAGGCCAGCTATGTTCTGGCTGAGCTTGAACTCTATGACTGGGGTGCCTTCGGCGGCCTGCATCGGGCCGAGATCGACCTCGCCGGCACCGCCATCATCGGCCCCACCGGCGCCGGCAAAACGACCTTGGTCGATGCGCTGATGACCCTGCTGGTGGCCAGCCCGCGCTACAACCTGGCATCGACCGGCGGCCACGAGAGTGATCGTGATCTGGTGTCCTACGTCCGCGGTGTTTCCGGTGCAGGCAACGACAGCGGCGACAACGCGCATGTGGCGCGCACCGGTGCCGTGCTGAGCGGGCTCTCGGCGCGTTTTGTCAATGGCGAGAACGAAGTCCGCATCGGTGCGCTGCTGTGGCTGGACGGCAGCAGTTCGGCGACCGCGGACCTGAAACGCCGCTGGGTGTTCTGCAACGGTGACGGGCCGTGCCTCGAACACTGGCTGTCGACCCTGCGCGACGGCGGCACGCGGGCGCTGAAGGCGCTGGAGGGCGAATCGCCGGGCCTGAAGTTCTACGAGTCGAAGCAGGTCTATCTGTCCCGACTGCGCGGCTTCTTCGAGGTGGGCGAGAACGCCTTCACCCTGCTCAATCGCGCGGCGGGCTTGAAACAGCTCAACAGCATCGATGAAGTGTTTCGCGAGCTGGTGCTCGACGACAGCGCCAAGTTCGAGCGTGCGCAGGAAGTCGCCGACGAGTTCAACACCCTGGATGGCATCCACGCCGAACTGCAGACCGCGCGTCGCCAGCGCGATGCGCTGCTGCCGATCGAGCGTGATTGGGGCCTGCGGCTGCAGGCGCAGGATCAGGCCGATGCACTGGCCGAGCTGCGTCAGCTGCTGCCGCGCTGGTACGCAGCGCAAGCGGCCGATCTTTACGCGAAACAGGCCGAGGCGCTCGGCCGGGAGCTTGGCGCGCGCCGGCACGAAGTCGCCCAAGTGCAGGCCGTGCTGCACGCCGCCGAGGCCGAGGCGCAGGGCCTGCAGTCGATCTATCTGCAGGCCGGTGGTCAGGCATTGGAGCACCTTCAGGCGCGTTGCCTCAGCCAGCAGGCGTTGCTGTCGGGCTGCCGGCAGCGCGCCCACGAGTATCAGCAGCTGGCTGCCGCGCGCGGCTGGAATGCCGAGCTGGTCGCTACGACCTTTGCCGACAACCGGGACCGGGCGCAGGCCCTGTCGGCTGAACTGGCAGACGCCGAGGCCGCGCACGAGCAGCAATTGTTCGAGTGCGACCGCAACCGGCACGGCCTTCAGACCGAGCTGCAGGAGCTGCAGCGCGATCTGGAAGCGGTGCGCGCGCAGCCGGACAGCAACCTGCCGCCGGCGTATCTACGCCTGCGCGCCGAGCTGGCCGAGGAGCTGGGTCTGCCGCTGGAGGCCTTGCTCTATCTGGCCGAGCTTGTGGAGGTGCAGGCCGAGCACGCGCTCTGGCGTGGTGCAATCGAACGCGCGATTGGCGGTCATCGGCTGCGGCTGCTGGTGCCGCCTGAGCAGACCGGTGCTGCGCTGCGCTGGATCAATACCCGCGACAACCGCCTGCACGTACGCCTGCTGGATGCACAGGCCAGCACTGAGCCAGCGCGCTTTCTGGCCGATGGCTACACCCGCCGTCTGAACTATCGCGCACATCCGCTGCGCGAAGCGGCCAAGCAGTTTCTGGCCGGCATCGACCTGCACTGCGTCGACAGCAGCGAGGCCCTGCGCGAGCGCGAGCACGCGCTGACCGTGCAGGGCATGGTCTCGGGCCGACGCGGCCTGTTCGACAAACAGGATCAGCGGCGCCTGGATCAGGACTGGATGACCGGCTTCGACAACCGCGACCGCCTCGGCCAGCTGACCCGCGCCATCGTCGAGGTCGAGGCCGGAGTGCGCGCGGCCGAGGCAGCGCTGGCGGCGGCCCGACGCACACTGCTTGATGCTCGCGCCGAGCGCAGCCTGATCGAAGCGATTGCCGCGCTCGAGTTCAGCGCGATCGATGTGCCGGCAGCGCAGCGCGAGGTCGACAGCCTGCAGGCCGAGATCGATCGGCTGCTGGCACCGGAGTCGGATGCCGCCACCGCGAAGGCGCGCTGGCAGGCCGCGCTGCAGAGCGCGCGGGCGCACGGCGAGCGGCTCAACCAATGCGAGCGTGGCGCGCTCGAGATCGAAGTCAGGATGGGCAGCGCGCAGGCGGCGGAGGCACGGGCGAGGGCGCGTGCCGGCGCTGCGCTGACGCCGTCCGAGTGTGAGCGCCTGCAGGCGACACAAGCGGGGCTGAGCGCGAACAGTCTGGACGCTTGGCAGGATCGCGAGCGCGAGGCGTCCGCTGAGCTTGAGCAACAGGCTTCGCGTCTCGTTCAACGCTTGCGCCATCTCGACAATCAACTGGTGCGCGCGATGACCGCTGCCCGGCATGTCGACACCGGCGCGCTGGCTGAAGTCGGCAGTGAACTGGTCGACGTGCCGGCCTACCTGCAGCGCCTGCGCCAGCTGATCGAAGAGGCCCTGCCGGAGAAACAGCAGCGCTTCCTCGGCTATCTCAACCAGTCGTCGGACCAGGGCGTCACCCAACTGCTCAGCGATGTCGAGAACGAAGTCGCGCGGATCGAGGAGCGCATCGAAGAACTGAACCTCACCCTGCAGCGGGTCGACTTCCAGCCCGGCCGCTTTCTGCGGCTGGAGCCGCGCCGGGTGGTGCATCAGAGCCTGAAGGATCTGGACCAGGCGCTGCGGGTGCTGCGATCCGCCGCTCTGCGCGACGACGAAGGCGAGAGCCACTACCGCGCCCTGCAGCATCTGGTTGGCCTGCTGCGCGACGCGGTCGACAAGCGCAAGACCTTGGGCGCGCGCGCCCTGCTCGACCCGCGTCATCGCCTGCAGTTCGCGGTGTCGGTGATCGAGCGTAGCTCCGGGCAAATGATCGAAACCCGAACCAGCTCGCAGGGTGGCAGCGGCGGTGAGAAGGAGATCATCGCCAGCTATGTGCTGACGGCCTCGCTCAGCTACGCGCTGTGCCCGGCCGGTGCCAGCCGCCCACTGTTTGCGACGATTGTTCTGGACGAGGCGTTTTCGAAGAGTTCACAGGCCGTCGCCGGGCGGATCATCGGGGCGTTGGCGGAGTTTGGCCTGCACCCGCTGTTCGTCACCCCGAACAAGGAGCTGCGCCTGCTGCGCGAGCACACCCGCTCGGCGATTCTGGTCCACCGCCGCGGCAGCCAGGCCAGCTTGAGTTCATTGAGCTGGCAGGCGCTGGAGGAATTCGCGCGCCGCCGCAGCGAGGCCTCGCTTGAAGTCGCCGACTGAGCTGGCGCTGCGGCTGGCGCGGCAGTGGCAGATGCCTGCCGTGCGCGAGTCGCGCCTGTTCGAGCCAGAACAGTGGCCGCTGCGGCTGCCGATCGGCGCACCCGCGCCGTCCCAACTGCTCGGCAACATTGATGCGATACGCGCGCATGTGCAGGCGTGGCGACAGGTTCAGGCTGGCACGATCGAATGGCAGCCGCGCGCCTTCCGTGCGGCGGGCGCGCCGATCGAGCTGCCGCGCTATTGGCGCCTGGACAGCCCCAGCGAATGGATCGCCGCCTGCGCCGACGCCACCGTGCAGTCCGAGTTCGCGCGTCTGGAGAGGCTGATGCCGCAGCTGGCGCTTGGCCAGCGTCGGCTGCTGGTGCGTCAGCTGCACCTGCTGCGCGAGCGCAGCGACGCGGACGTGCTCGCTGCCGCGCGCTTTGCCGAGGCCGCGGAACCAGGCTGCGCACAGGGACTGCCGCTGCGCGCCATCGCGCTCGCGGGTGTCGACAGCAAGCTGCTGGAGCGCTGTCGCGCCCTGGTGCTCGCCCTGCTGGATGCGCGTTTTGACGGCGCCGCCAGCGCGCAGGGGCTGGAGAACTTTCTGGGCGCCTCCGGTTCGAGCGAACATTGGCTGCTGGTACTGCCACTGGCCCCCGGCCTGCTGCCTTTCGAGCGTCTGCGCCTGCGCACGTCCGAGCTGGCGGCACGCGGCCTGCCCGGCACGCATCTGCTGGTAGTCGAGAATGAACGCTGTGCGCACGCCCTGCCCGAACTGGCCGACACCGTCGCGGTACTCGGCGCCGGGCTCGATCTCGACTGGCTGGGCGCCGAGGTCTGGCGCGGCAAGCACGTCGCCTACTGGGGCGATCTCGACAGCTGGGGCCTGCGGATGCTGGCGCAGGCCCGGCGCCAGCAGCCCGGGCTTTGCGCCGTGCTGATGGAGCGCGAGCTGTTCGACAGCTTCGCCCTACAGCACGCAGTCGTCGAGCCGATACCTGCCGATCCTGAGCCTCCCGCTGCCTTGAGCGCGTCGGAGCAGGCGCTCTATCGACATCTGCTTGAGCAGGAGCGCGGGCGGCTTGAGCAGGAGTTCGTTCCGCCCGCGCGGGTTCAAGCCGCGTTGCGCGCGTGGCGTGAGGCGTCGCCCGCGCGCTGACCCGGGCATTCCGCCCTTCAGCTTCGGCGCGTTACCCTTGCCGCCCTGCAACCCCGGACTCGCCCGCCGTGCCCGCCGATTTCGCCGCCTCCTTCCGCCTGTCCGTCGCGCCGATGATGGACTGGACCGATCGTCATTGCCGGGTGTTTCACCGGGCGCTGGCGCCGCATGCGCGCCTGTACACCGAGATGGTGCATGCGCAGGCGGTGATCCACGGCGATCGCGAGCGGCTGTTGGGCTTCGATGGGGTGGAGCACCCGCTGGCCCTGCAGCTGGGCGGTAGCGATCCCGACCTGCTCGCGCAGGCCGCGCGGATCGGCGCCGACTGGGGCTATGGCGAGATCAACTTGAATGTCGGCTGCCCGTCCGATCGAGTGCAGGCAGGGCGCTTCGGGGCGTGCCTGATGCTGGAGCCGCAGCGGGTTGCCGAGTGTTTCGCGGCCATGCAGGCGGTTGTGACCGTGCCGGTGACGATCAAGTGCCGCATCGGGGTCGATCAGCAGGACGAGGCGACGAGTCTGTTCGGCTTCGTCGACACGCTGGCCGCCGCCGGCTGCCGCAGTTTCATCGTGCATGCGCGCAAGGCCTGGCTGCAGGGCCTGTCGCCGAAGGAAAATCGTGAGGTTCCGCCGCTGAACTATCCGCTGGTGCATGCCTTGAAGCAGGCGCGGCCCGAGCTGCAGCTGGCCATCAATGGCGGCATCGCCACGCTGGACGCAGTGCGCGAGCAACTGCTGCACATGGATGGAGTGATGATCGGCCGCGCCGCCTACCACGACCCATATCTGTTGCATCAGTTGGATCGAGCGCTGTATGCACCCGAGGCGGCTTTGCAGTCACGCGTCCAGCTGCTGCGCTCACTGCAGCCACATGTTGAAGCGCTGCGCGCGCGCGGGGTGATGCTCAAGCATTTCAGCCGGCACGTTCTGGGCCTGTTTCTCAGCCAGCCCGGCGGGCGTCATTTCCGGCATATTCTCAGCACCGAGGCGCATCGGCCTGAGGCGGGCTGGGAGCTGATCGAGCGTGCCTTGGCCGCGGTTGAGCTGCAGCAGGCGAGGGCGGCGTGAACGCGTTCGATTCGCAGGCCGCACGCGCCCTGCCAGCCAGCCGACCCGCCTGCGCACGCGCCGCCTTTCTGGTCTCGCCCGCGGGCGAGTCGCTGGCGGCGGAGTCAGCCAGCGATAACGTCTACATGGACTTGAGCCGGGTCTTCAGCAGCGACCGTGCCCGCGCCCAGCACCAGGGCCTGCAGCGTGCGCTCTCGACCGAGCTGCCGGTCATCAGTTTCGCCGGCGATCCGGCTGCGCCGGACGGCATGTTTCCGAACAATGTGTTCGGCACGCGCGCCGGCACCCTGATCATCGGGCAGATGCGTCATCGGGTGCGCCAACTGGAGGCCGAACGGTCCGACATCCGCGGCTTCTTTACCGATGTGCTGGGCTACGCCACGGTCGACCTGCGCGGCGGCGAAGTCGGCGAACTGACCGGCTCACTGGTGATCGACCGCGCACGCGGCATTGGCTATGCCGGCCTCGGCGAACGCTGCACGTCGGCCGCGGCGCAGGCGATGGCGCAGGCCTTCGACCTGCGCATGCTGCAGCAGGCGGCACTGGCCCCCGGCGAGTACCACACCAATGTGGTGATGGCGGTGCTGGCAGGCCGGGTAGCGGTGCTGTGTGCCGATGGCTGGGCCGATCCGAAGGTGGCGGATGCCATCGCAGCCGTCTATGCGCCGCAGGTACTGTGGCTCGAACCCGAGCAGAAGGCTGCGTTCGCAGCGAACTGCATCAGCCTGCGGGATGACTCGGTGTGGATGAGCGCAACCGCCGCTGACGTCCTGTCGCCGACCCAACGGACCCAGCTGCAGACCGGGGGACTGCGCATTCGCAGCGTGGAACTCGACGAGATCGAAAAAGCCGGCGGCAGCCTGCGCTGCTGCGTCGGCGAAATCTTCTGAACCTGGCGAGCCAGCAAGTGCCGGGGGGCGGCAGACTTCAGTACGGATTCACCCCGTGGCGGCAAGACTGCCCGCCAGTTCCCCAATCCTTCGCCTGTGGTTAAGATCCCGGATCTCATGACCCCCCTGAAACTTCCCGCGCTGTTGATCTTGCTGCTGCTGCCCCTTGGCGCGGTGGCCAACGGCCGTGACGATGCGCCTGTCGAGCCGCCGCTCGAATTGCGCGATTCGGTGCGTCGTGTGGAGCGCGAGACGGGCGGGCGCGTGCTGCGGGTCGAGCCGGTTCGCCGCGGCGGCCAGGACACCTACCGGATGAAGGTGCTCACCCCTGAGGGCCGGATTCGGGTGATGCAGGATGACCACGGCCGACTCGATAGCCGTCGTCCGTCTGGCCGCGTCGAGCCACCCGCGAGCCGAGAGGACCGCGGTCTGCACCACGACGATTGATACTCGACCAATGCGTGCCCGCGGGGTACGTCGAGGTCGCGCGGCACTCCGCAATCCCACCGTTCACCCGTGCCAATGGAGCCAAGCCAATGCGCATTCTGCTGGTTGAAGACGAAGCGCCACTGCGCGAGACCCTCGGCGCTCGCCTCAAGCGCGAGGGCTATGCCGTGGATCTCGCCAGCGATGGCGAAGAAGGCATCTACATGGGGCGCGAAGTCCCGTTCGACGTCGCCGTGATCGATCTCGGCCTGCCCAAGATGTCGGGCATGGATCTGGTCCGCGCGCTGCGTGCTGAAGGCAAGAAGTTTCCGATCCTGATCCTCACCGCGCGCTCAAGCTGGCAGGACAAAGTGGAAGGTCTGAAGGCCGGCGCCGACGACTATCTGGTCAAGCCCTTCCACGTGGAAGAGCTTCTGGCCCGGCTGAATGCCCTGCTGCGGCGTGCGGCGGGCTGGAGCAAGCCCTCGCTGGACTGCGGCCCGGTCAAGCTTGACCTTGCGGCACAGACGGTCACGGTCAGCGGCGCCTCGATCGACCTGACCAGCTATGAGTACAAAGTGCTTGAGTATTTGATGCTGCACGCAGGCGAGCTGGTGTCCAAAGCCGACCTGACCGAGCACATCTACCAGCAGGACTTCGACCGCGATTCCAACGTGCTGGAGGTTTTCATCGGCCGCCTGCGCAAGAAGCTCGACGCCGAGGGCGAACTGAAGCCGATCGAAACGGTGCGCGGGCGCGGCTATCGCTTCGCCATTCCGCGCGACGAGTAGTGCTTGAGCTTATGTTGTCGGCTGCCCCCGAGGGACAGTATCTGACCCTCGGGGGTGCTCATTGGATCGATCTAGCCCACCTCAGTGCGCCGTTCTACGAAATACTGCGGATACTCGGTGGGATAGCGTACGCAGCGTCTGCGTTACCTGCAGTACGGGTCATCCGCACACATTCCGCCCCACCTGTCCCAGTCGGAGCGAGACTCGGCGCTCAAACGTTCGCGGAACTCTCGAAAATCCCAATAGCCACCGGTGTTGTATCTGTTCTGAGCTCTGCCGGTGATGTCGCAGTCCCTACTGTCAGAGTTGCAACTGAGACGGTAGCACCAAGCTCCGTCAGTACATCTATCGCGGATATGTCCCCGGCCTTCAGCTGTTGCGAGCACAGGAGTGAGCATGGTGAAAGCGGCGAAAGCTAGAGATGCGAGACGAATGTACACAAACTTACCCCTGAGTATTGCGCGAAAGTGCGCCCCCGAAGTTTAGGGGGGTGCTGTTTGTTTTTTTAATAATTGCTGAACAAAAGCCATGCTGCGCAACGTTTGGGGGTTTGCATGTTCCGGAGGAAGATCTCACTCCAGCTAAGGCAGCTCCTCGGTACAGCGATCGGGATTCTTGCCTTTCTGGGCTTGACTGGTGTGGCGTTGGAGCAGGCCTTTCGTCAAGCGGCGGAGGTGAATCTGTCTGCCCGCCTGGAGACCTACGCCCACGCATACTTAAGTCGAATCGATTTGGCGAGAGACGGGGCATTGGTGATTCCCGAGGTTCCACCAGAGCCAAGGTTCGCTGTCGCTGGGTCAGGTCTGTACGCAGCGCTGATTTCAGAGGCATTCGAGTGGCAGTCCCCTTCTTCGGTCTCACGACGGCTTCCAGAGCCGCGAAGTCTGGCGATGGGTGCTCTTGAGTTCGAGGGTCCCTTTGCTTTTGATGGTGTGGATTACTATCGCTTCTCGCTTGGTGTCGTCTGGCAGAATGATGATGAAAGCGAGCTCGAGTTTACGATCTCAGTCTTGGAGAGTGCGTCCGCAGTAGAAACTCAGGTTGTTCGGTTCAGGCGTGCTTTGTGGTCTTATTTGGGCGCTGCCGCCCTGCTGCTGCTGCTGGTGCAGATCCTGATCTCGCGCTGGAGCCTGCAGCCGCTGCGCACGGTGGTCAAAAAGCTGGCTGAGGTCGAGCGTGGACAGGTCGATCGCCTGCGTGGTGACTATCCGCGCGAGCTGGCCCTGCTGACCAACAATATCAACGAGTTGATCGACAGCGAGCGCGAGCATCTGATGCGCTATCGCAATACCTTGGGTGACCTCGCGCACAGTCTGAAGACGCCGCTGGCGGTGCTGCGGGCACGGATCGACAACGACGGAGCTGCCGATGCAGACGAGCTGCGGATGGATGTGCGCGAACAGGTGGCGCGCATGGACGGCATCGTTGCCTATCAGCTGTCGCGCGCCGCCACCACCGGGCACCAGGTGTTCGCGGCGCCGATCGTGATCGTGCCGCATGCTGAGTCGCTGGTGCAGAGCTTGGAAAAGGTCTACGCCCGAAAGAATGTGCTGTGCGAATTCGATCTCGATCCGACCGCGCGCTTCTATGGTGAGCTCGGCGACCTGCTGGAGCTGTTGGGCAATCTGATGGAGAACGCGTTCAAGTGGGCGAACCATCGGGTTCTGCTGAGTACGCAGACGCTGACCGTGGCGCCGCAGCGTCGTGCGGGTTTGCTGATCTCGGTTGAGGATGATGGCCCGGGCATTCCGCCAGACAAGGTGGAGCACCTGCTGCAGCGCGGCGTGCGCGGCGACGAGCGCGTACAGGGCCATGGCATCGGTCTGTCGATCGTGCAGGACATCGTCCGCGCCTACCGCGGCGAGCTCTCGGTCGAGCGTTCGCACGAACTGGGCGGCGCGCGCTTCGTGCTGCGGTTCTCACCCGCGGCCTGATGTTCCGCAGCCTGCTCTACCCGTCGCCGGATTCATCCGTCGCCGGCAAACGCGCCCACGGCGACTCGCCGTAGAACGAAGTCAGTTGCGCGGCGACGGCAGGCATCGCCTGCTGCAGCAGGGCAGGGGCGGAGAAATGCACCTCGCTCACCACCGCGAAAAACTCCTCGGGAGATTCCGCGGCATAAGGGTCCATCAGCGTTTCCCGGCTCGCATCCAGTTCATCATTGAGCTGCGCGAATGCCGCCTGCAGATCGCGCACCCAGCTGCTGAGGCGCGCAGCCGGCAGGGGCGGTGTTCCATCCAGTACCCCATCGCGAAGGTCGAGCTTGTGCGCAACCTCGTGGGCGACGATGTTCATGCCCGATTCGGGATGGTCGAGGTCGAGCTGCAGGTCTTCCCAGGACAGGATCAAGGGCCCCTCACTCCAGGCTTCGCCGGCGAGGTCTTCGTCCCATTCGTGCAGCACGCCGGTGGGTTCGTCGATCTCCTGTCGGCGCACCCGGAAGCCGCTCGGATACATCACGACTTCGCGCCAGCCGCCCAGCCAGTGCCCGCCGAGATTCAATACGGGCAGGCAGCACAGGGTCGCGATCAGGGCGCGCTCGTCGTCATCAAGCTCAAGCCCTTGCACCGGCGTGATCGACTTGCGCTGCAGAAACCCGCCGGCAAGGCCGCGCAGCCGCAGCACCTGCGACGCGTCCAGCACCGAGCACACGGCTGCGCGCTCACAGACCGCATTCCAGCGCGTGGGACTCAGGGGATCCGGATTGCGGCGGCGTTGCCACCAAGCGGACAGCATGGGGCGGGACTACGCGAACAAAGCGGGGCCGTTGGGCGACAGGTGAAACACCACCAGGCCCGGCGGCGGCACCATCAAGCGGGCTGTCAGCGCACCATACCCGGCAGAAACGCGTTCCAGCGCGACGCTGCCCGGCTCGGCGCACTGGGCGCCACAGCCGCGGGAGGGGCGCTGCGAGCACTGGCTGGCACGCTCTCACCCGCTTCGATGCCGGCGGGAGATTCGGCGCGTTCGGCGGGAGGCGCCAGGAGCGTCACAGGTTGCGAGCCATCGGCATCGATCATCTCAGCTGCGGCAGCCTCGTTGGGGCGGTCGTTGCAGTCCACCGGCGGCGTGTCCATCGGCAGCACTTCAATCGCCAAGGCGGAAGCGAGTGGGGCGAGCGATAGCACGGCGGCCAACAGACACAGGCGAATGGAAGTCATCCCATTGCTCCTCGCAGAATTCCGGCGTGGGCGCTCGTATCCGATGGAACGAAGGGTCGCCGCAAGCGTTAAGACTCCGAGTGTACCTCCAGTTGCCGTGGAAATCGCGCGAGGCCGCAGATTCGAGTAGATGGACTGTGCGCTGGGTTCGATTCTGCCGCAGCGCAGCGTGACCTGTTCGGGGGCTCTGGCAGACTCGCCCGATGGTCGCCGTTCTCAACCCCCGCGCGCTCGCCGCGCCCGTCACCGCGGCGCAGCTGCGCCGCGCACTGATCGCCGGCATGCGCCGCGTTATCGAACGCCGCGAGTTACTCGACCGGATCAACGTGTTTCCGGTCGCCGATGGCGACACCGGCAGCAATCTCGCCTTCACCTTGAACAGCGTTTTGTGTGGAGCGCTGAGCAAGCGCTGCGCCTCGGTCGGGCAATTGCTTCGCGGGGTGGCCGAGGACGCCGTCGATGGCGCGCGCGGCAACTCAGGGGCCATTTTCGCGCAGTTTCTGTCCGGACTCAGCCAGCGCGTCGCCGACGCTCGCGTGCTGCCGCCAGCTGAGCTCGCCGAGGCCGCCGATGCCGGCGCCAGCGCGGCGCGCAGCGCGCTCAGCGAACCACGCGAGGGCACCATCATCAGCGTGATCCGCGCATTCGCCGATGCGATGCTTCGCAGTACCCGCGGGGGTGGCCACGACGTGCGCGAGAGTTTCGAGTCCGCGCTTGATCAGGCCCGGCGAGCGCTGGCGGACACCCCGCGCCAGCTGGCTGTGCTGCGGCAGGCTGGCGTCGTTGACGCCGGCGCACAGGGATTCGTCGATCTGCTGGAGGGAATCCACGACTACCTGTGCACTGGGCGACTGCGGGTGCAGCGGCGGGCCGAGCATCTTGATGACGTCCCCTTCGTCGGCGCCGACATCCACGATGAGGTCAGCCCCGAGCACCGCTGGTGCACCGAGTGTCTGCTGAGCGGCGACAGCATCGACCACGCAGAGCTGCGTTCGCGGTTGGCTGCGCTGGGCGCGGATTCGGTGGTGATCGCAGGCACCGCCAGCAGACTGCGTATTCACGCTCATGTCGCTGAGCCCGCGCAGATGTTCGAGCTGGCCGGCGATTTCGGTGTGGTTTCGGCGCACAAAGCCGAGGACATGCTGGTGCAGCAGTATGAGGCCGGCCTGCAGCAGGCGGTGGCGGTGGTTACCGATTCGGGGGCCGATCTGCCTGCGGCCTTGGCGTCCGCGCTGGGCCTGTCGAGCGTGCCGGTGCGGGTGTCGTTCGGCGACCAGGAGTTCCTGGACAAGGTCTCGATTTCGGCCGCTGAATTTCATCGGCGATTGAAGTCGAGTACGGTGGCGCCCAAGACCTCGCAGCCGCCACTCGGAGATTTCCGCCGCCAGTTTGAAACGCGGTTGTCGCACCACCGCGAGGTGGTCTATGTCGGCATTTCGCGCGCGCTGTCGGGCACCTTGCAGGCAGGTGAAACCGCTGCTGCACGGGTGTCTGCCGAGCGTATCAGCGTCGCTGACAGCGGCCATGCCTCCTGCGGCCAGGCGCTGCTGGCGCTGGCTGCCGCGCAAGCGGCGCGCGATGGCGCTTCCGCAGCCGAGGTGGTGGCGACGGTTGCCGCGCTGCGGCCGCGCGTACAGACCTGGGCGATGACCCGCGACGTCAGCTTCGCGGTGCGCGGCGGACGCATTCCCGCCTGGGCCGGGCGGCTGGTTGCAGGCCTCGGCCTGACGCCGGTTGCTCGAGCCAAGCCCAACGGACGGCTTGGCGTAGTCGGCGCGCTCAGCGGTGGCCCGAAGGCGGCGACCGAGCGCTTCGCTCGGCATCTGCTGAGGCGTCTGGACCGTAGGCATCGTTGGCGCGTGCTGGTCGGCCATGTTGACTGCCGCGAAGACGGCGAACGTCTGCTGAGCCTGCTCACCGCTGCGCTGCAGGTCGATTCGCTGGGCGTGGTGGAAGTCGGCCCCGCCATTGGTGCCCACGCCGGCACCGGCGCTCTGGTGGTCGGGCTAATGGATCTCGGCCCGCATTGAGCAGCGCGGCCGCTGCAAGCGACCAGCACGCTGCGTCATCATCGGGTCGCCGAGCGACTTACACTGCGGTCGCGTGCCTTCGAGCTCGCGACAGCATCGTTCGCGTCGATTCAGTGCCGCTGCACCACGATGACCGTGGCGCCGGGTGCACAGCTCGGTCGCGAACCAGCACGCTCAACCACCACAGATGTCTTCGACCATGAGCTCCACACTGATCGCACTCGCGCTTGCCTACCTGTTGGGTTCGGTCTCCGGCAGCCTGGTGCTCGGCCACTTCATCGGCGTCGATATCCGCGCGGCTGGCAGCGGCAATGCCGGTGGCACCAACGCGCTGCGCACCCGCGGCTGGCGCTTCGCGTTGGCGGTGGTCTTGATCGATATCGGCAAAGGCGCGCTGGCAGCGGGCTTGGCGTTCTGGCTGTGGGTGCCACTGGCGCCGTTGAGCGCGGAGCAGCTCGCGGGCGCCTGCACCCTCATGGCCGCCGTTGGCCACACGTGGCCGCTGTACTTCGGCTTTCGGGGCGGCAAGGGCGCCGGCACCCTGATTGGTGGACTCTGTGTCACCTGGCCGCTGTCGGTGCTGCCGGTGTTCCTGGTCTGGATCACCTCGCTGGTGCTGACCGGTTATGTCGGGTTGTCGACCGTGCTGGCGGCGGCCGTGCTGACGCCGCTGGCGTTCGCGTGGGCGCCGCTGCAGGTGCCGTTCGCGATCGCGGCCGCGCTGTTCATCGCATTCACTCATCGGAGCAATCTGGGTCGTCTGTACGCAGGCACCGAGCACCGCTTCGAGCGGGTGCGCATCTTCCGCCGTCGCCAGACGCCGGTCGCATGAGTGCGGCGGAACTCGGCGCGCGCGCGCGGCAGTACCTCGGCACGCTGGACCGCGCAGACGATCTGCAACTGGACTGGGTGGAAGCGGTGGATTCGACTAATGCCGCCCTGCTGGCCCGCGGCTGTCCACCGCCGGGCGGCTGGGCGCTGGTGGCGCAGCAGCAGAGCGCTGGCCGCGGCCGACAGGGCCGCAGCTGGCATAGCGCGGCGGGTGGCGGTCTGTGCCTTTCGCTGGCTTTGTCGCTGCCCGCTGGGCCCGCCAGCGCGATGGGGCTCAGTCTTGCCGCCGGGGTGGCGGTCGCCGAAACACTGCAGAGCTCGGGTGTCGCATCAGTGGCTCTGAAGTGGCCCAACGATATCTGGGTCGAGGAGTCCAAGCTCGGCGGCCTGCTGATCGAACTGAATGGCCGTGCCGCGGCCTGTTACGCGGTGATCGGTTTGGGTCTGAACATCGACCAGCCAGCGGGTTTCGATCCCGGCCAGCCGTGGACCGATCTGGCTCGGCTCGGCGTGCAGCCGGATCGCGCGGTGCTGGTCGCGCAGCTGCTGTCGGCCTTGTGCGAGCAAGCAAGTGTGCTGCGCCGTGAGGGCGTGTCGGCCGTGCTGCCGCGCTGGCGGCGCTTCGATCTGCTGCAAGGGCGCCGCATCAACGTGCGCTGCGGCAATGATGAGCTGGTCGGGCAGGCCTGCGGCATCGATGAGCGCGGTGGCCTGCGGGTGCTGCATGCCGATGGCGAACGGATCTATCTCGGTGGCGATGTCAGCCTGAGGCCCGCATAAGATCATGGCGATGAAACTGCTGCTCGATCTCGGCAACACGCGTCTGAAATGGGTGCTCGCGGATGACCGGCTCGGCATCGTCGATGCGCTTGGCCATGCCGGCCCGGATTTCCTGCCCGCGCTCGAACAGCGTCTGCGCGCGCTGCCGCCGGTGCAGTCGGTGCATCTGGTGGCGGTGACCGCAGAGGCGCTGACAACCGCGGTGATCGAGCTGGTGATGCGCACGGTGCAGAGTGCACATTGGCCGGTGCGGCGACATCGCAGCGCGGCGGCCGCCGCCGGTCTGCGCTGCGCCTATGCCGATCCGCAGCGGCTTGGGGCCGACCGCTGGCTGGCCCTGCGCGGCGCGCTGAAGGTGTCGTCACCGCCGCTGCTTGTCGTCAACGCGGGCACGGCGCTGACGCTGGACGCGGTGGCGGCCGATGGTCAGCACCTCGGTGGTCTGATTCTGGCCGGCATCGCCAGCATGCGGGATGGCTTGCTGCAGCGCGCCCCGCACCTGGACAGCGCCAGCACCCCGCCGGCGCGCGATCAGTTCTGGACGCAGGACACCCTGCCTGCCGTGGCGCAGGCGCCCTGGCAGGCCGCTGCCGGTCTGGTCGAGCGAGGAATGCGTCATCTGCGGACCGCAGCCGCAATTCAGCCCATGGTTCTGCTCGCGGGTGGTGATGCTGAAATTCTGGCCGGCCTGCTGGACTGTGAAGTGCGGGTCGAGCCGAATCTCGTGCTGCTCGGCCTCCTTGAAGCTGCCATCGAGTAGCGGCGCAGGGGCAGTACTCGACTCGCGCGAACGCGGCGTGCGTTCGGCTCTTTGGCGGGGCCTGCTATTCTGCGGCCCCTTCGATCAGTCGGATCCGTTCCGCCATGCTGCCGCGCATTCTCGTCATCCTGCTGCTGGCCATGAACATCGGCGTCGCCGTGTGGTGGTCGCTGCGGCCGGACTACGAGCCACGCCGGCATGCGGCGACCGAGCCCGCCGTGCCGAGCCTTGAACTGCTCAGCGAGCTGGATATCGTCGCTTCGGAGGCCGAGCTGGCCGAAGCACCGCAGCCGATCGCGCCGACCGTGGATGCCGTCTGTCAGCGGCTGGGCCCGTTTCTGACCCAGGCCGATCTGCGCCGCGCCGTCGGTGCGTTGACGCCCGCGGTGCAGCGCATCCAGTTTCGCGAAACCCGAGCGCTGGCGCGCAGGGGCTATTGGGTTTACATGCCGCCACAGGCCAACCGCGAAGCGGCCTTGGCCACTGCCCGCGAGCTGGCCTCACGAGGACTGCGGGATTACTACGTGGTGACCGCGGGCGATCGACAGAACACCATTTCGCTGGGCCTGTTCCGCGAGCTCGCCAATGCCCGGCAGCGCCAGTCCGACGTGCAGGGGATGGGCTTCTCCGCCGAGTTGGGCGAACGCACCGAGGACATCCCGCAGTATTGGGTCGACATCGCAGCGGACATCGATTTCGACTGGCGCGCGCGGCTGGGCGGCTACGCCGGTGTGAGTTCGCGTGGGATCGACTGCGAAGCAGGCTGATAGTCACTGCAGGCCCACGCGGATGCATCGCACCTTCGCGTTGTGATCGAGCTGGGGGGCTGACGCTTTGTTTTGCTGATCCGCTACACTGCGCGGCCATGCCATGCCGGCATAGCTCAGTTGGTAGAGCAACCGCCTTGTAAGCGGTAGGTCGTCCGTTCAATTCGGACTGCCGGCACCATTTTGCGGCAGCGCTGCCGCACCACCCGCCGAACTATCCGCAGCCAACCCGCGTGAGCATCGACGGTTTCGACTCCCTACTGGCACTGTATCGACTGGCGCTGAAGGACAAGCGCCAGCGCCTGCGTCGCCACATGGCGTCACTGCGCGAGCCCATGAATGCCGATGTGGCGGAGGCCGAGGTGGCTGAACTGCGCGGCATGCTGCACAAGATGGCGGGCTCAGCTGGCGCTTACGGTTTCCCCGAGGTCAGCGATCAGGCGCGTTTGCTTGAGCGCCAGTGGATCGCTTGGCTGAAGTCGCCGCCGGAATCGCGCCGGCCGCTGTCCGAACTTTGCGCCGACGTGTTGACGCCCACCCTGAAGCTGCTGGTCCTGATGGACAAAGCGATTGCAGCTGCCACCCGCGCTGCCGAGGATATGGAATGAATCCGTCTAGCCCGAGATTTCCCCCGGTCAGCCTGATCGGCGCGCCCACCGACATCGGTGCCGGCCACCGCGGCGCGTCTATGGGGCCGGAAGCGCTGCGAGTCGCCGGCCTCGGTGAGGCCTTGGCCGCGCGCGGGCTGTCGGTGCACGACCGCGGCAACCTGCGTGGACCCTTCAACCCTTGGCAGCCAGCGCACGATGGCTATCGCCATCTCGAACAGGTCGTCGAGTGGAACGTCGCGGTGATGCATGCGGTCGAGGCTGAGCTCAATGCAGGGCGCCTGCCGATCATGCTCGGCGGTGATCACTGTCTGGCGATCGGTTCGATCACCGCCGTCGCCAACTTCTGCCGTGCCAAGGGCAAGAAGCTGCGGATCGTCTGGCTCGACGCGCATGCCGACTTCAACACCTCCGAAATCACCCCCAGCGGCAATGTGCACGGCATGCCGGTGGCCTGCCTGTGCGGCTTCGGGCCGCGTCCGCTGACCCATCTGGGCGGCAGCATTCCGGCGATCACGCCGAGTCAGATCCGCCAGATCGGCATCCGCTCGGTCGACGAAGGCGAGCGCGCGCTGGTGCACGAGGCCGGGCTCGACATCTACGACATGCGCTACATCGACGAGCTCGGCATCAAGCGGGCGATGGAGCAGGCCTTGGCTGGCCTGGACGACGACACCCATCTGCACGTCAGCTTCGATGTCGACTTTCTCGACCCCTCGATCGCGCCGGGCGTCGGCACCACGGTCGAAGGCGGGCCGAACTACCGCGAAGCCCAGCTGGTGATGGAGATGATCGCCGACACCGGACGCATGGCATCGCTCGATATCGTCGAGTTGAATCCGGCCTTCGACCACTGCAACCGTACAGCCCGCCTCGCGGTGGATCTGGTCGAAAGCCTGTTTGGCAAGTCGACCCTGATGCGCGGCCCGCAGGAGTCAAACGCGCGCTGATCTCTCCGCTGCTGCGGCGTAGCTGCCTCCGTTCCCATGCGCTGCTAGGCTTGGCGACCCGGGGCAGGCGCTCATTGATTCTGCAGAGGATTGCTTTCGCGGCTTTCCCGACGTGTTGTGCGTCGTGTTCATCCTCGCGGCCGTGCCGTTACTGGCTGGCAGCAACACCATCCAGGGCGCCGGCAAAGACCTCAAGCGCGCTGGCGAGAAAATCGAAGGGGCTGCGCGCAACCAGGCGCGCCCGACACTGGTATAGAGGTTCCATGTCCCGCATCCGCGTTCTCACCGGTATCACCACCACCGGCACGCCGCATCTCGGCAACTATGTCGGCGCCATCCGTCCGGCAGTGGCCGCGAGCCTTGATCCCAACGTCGACGCATTCTTCTTCCTGGCTGACTACCACGCGCTGATCAAGTGCGACGAGCCGGCGCGGATCCAGCGCTCTCGGATGCAGATCGCGGCGACCTGGCTGGCCGCCGGGCTGGACCCCGATCGCGTGCATTTCTACCGGCAGTCGGATATTCCGGAGATCCCTGAGCTGACCTGGCTGCTGACCTGCGTCACCGCCAAGGGCATGATGAATCGCGCGCATGCCTACAAGGCGTCTACCGACGCCAATGAGGTGGCGGGCGAAGACCCGGATGCGGGCATCACCCTGGGCCTGTTCAGCTATCCGGTGCTGATGGCGGCCGACATCCTGATGTTCAACGCGCACAAGGTTCCGGTTGGGCGCGACCAGGTTCAACACATCGAGATGGCGCGCGATATCGGTGCGCGGTTCAATCACCTGTTCGGTGCCGGGCGGGCGTTCTTCACCTTGCCGGAGGCGGTGATCGAGCAGAGCGTGGCGACCTTGCCGGGCCTCGACGGCCGCAAGATGTCGAAGAGCTACGACAACACCATCCCGCTGTTCGACGGCGGCCATCGCGGGCTCAAAGATGCCGTTGCCCGCGTGGTCACCGATTCGCGCCTGCCCGGTGAGCCGAAAGACCCCGAGAGCAATGCGCTGGCGCTGATTCTCGATGCGTTCGCGAGCACCGATGAGGCCGCGTCCTTCCGTGCCGAGCTGCGCGCCGGTCTCGGCTGGGGCGAAGCCAAGCAGCGCCTGGTCGAGCGCCTTGAGCGTGACATCGCGCCGATGCGTGAGCGCTACGAGGCCTTCATGGCCGCGCCGCAGCAGCTGGAGGACGTCCTGCAGGCCGGTGCCGCGCGCGCGCGCCGGATCGCGGCCCCGCTGCTCGGCGAGCTGCGGGAGGCGGTGGGTCTGCGTCGCTTCGTGGCGGCGGCCGTGCCCGCAGATGCAACGGTGGCGAGCAGAGCCGCTCTGCCGATGTTCAAGCAATACCGCGAGAACGACGGGCAGTTCTATTTCAAGCTGGTCGACGCGGCCGGCGATCTGCTCCTGCAGAGCAAGGGCTTTGCTTCGCCGAAAGAGGCGGGGCAGGCGGTGGCGGCGCTGAAGCTTCTGCGCGGCGCGGAGCTTGCGTCCAAGTTGGTGACGCTGGCTCCAGATGCCGACCCGCAGCACGTGGCTGACGCGCTTTGTGAGCTGAGTGCGGCAGCGGAACGCCCGAGCGGCGGAACGGGCTGACCTTCCGTGTAACGCTTTGACACAAAGCGTCAGTTGCGGCTTCAGGCAGGTTTTCAGGGTTGCGGAGTACGGCCACTTTTCATTTGCTTTCCTCGGGCAAAGTGAATAACCGTTACGCCGATCCGTTCTACCCGGGGGATACCTGCATGTCATCCATACGCCTTGCCTGCCTGATGTGCGCGTTGCTCGCACTGTCGGCGCTGCTGAGCGCCGCGCCTGCCCGCGCTGGCGACGATCCGATTTTCTCGGACTCGTTCGAACTGCCATTCAACTTTCCCGCGAACGACGGGGAAGCGGTCCGATTCCTGAACCAGACCACTTTCGGCGCCGTGCCAGCGGACATCAGCACGGTACGCAGCCAGGGCGTCAGCGGCTGGCTGAACGCCCAGCTGGCTCTACCGACGACCACTGTTTCGCGCCCGTGGATGGAGGCCTACGCGGCTTCCTTGACCCTCAACAACGCGATCAGCCAGGACGTGCGTGTGCACCGTTGGTTCAGCGTGGCGGTGACCGCGCCGGATCAGGTCCGCCAGCGGGTGGCGTGGGCCTTGTCGCAGATCGTAGTGGCCTCCGACCGCGACGACTTCCTCTCCAACGAGCCGATCCAGATGGCGGAGTGGAACGACATCATCGTTCGCAATGCGCTGGGCAACTATCGGCAGCTGCTGCAGGACGTGAGCTACAGCCCGATGATGGGGCGCTACCTCACCACCTTGCGCAACCGCAAGTTCGAACTGAATCGACCGGGCGCGAATGGGTGCCCGGCTGGCACCAACTACTGCGCTGGCAACAATGGCGTGCAGCCGGACGAGAACTATGCACGCGAGGTGATGCAGCTGTTCTCGATCGGCCTGGTGGTGCGCGGTGAAGATTTCTACACCACCTATCCGGATGCGCAGAACCCCGGCACCTTGCGTTCCACCTACACCGAAACCGACATCAGCGAGCTTGCTCGTGTGTTCACCGGTCTGGCGCACCAGTGCACCCAGGGCGACTCCAGCGTCGGTGGCGTCACGCTCAGCCGCAATTGCGGCGCCAACAACACCAGCTGTACTGGCATCGGCTGCCGGTTCAGCAATACGGCCGGTCTGTTCGGCGCCAGCCCGCCGCGTGATCCGTTGAACCGCGGTCTGGTCCATCCGGACTGGTACAAGCCGATGGTCTGCTACCCGCGCTACAACGACAACGGCCGCGACACCTCGGCCGGCGTGCTGGAAACCGACAGCGGCAGCTTCGGGCTTCCGCCCGGAACGCCCGCCCCGGACAAGGTGCTGACCCTGGGCACAGCGGCTGGCGTTGACTCCACTCTGACCATTCCACCGAGCTTCCTCGACGGTTCGCCGCTGAACTGCCATGCCACCGGGAGCACCCTGAATGCTGCCCAGCAGCAGGCTTGCGTCGACTACTGCGAAGGCGGTGTCAACGCTGCGCTGGACCTGCTGTTCAATCACCCGAATACGCCGGTGATGGTTGCGCGCCAGCTGATCCAGCGCTTGGTCACGTCAAACCCCAGCCCGCAGTACGTCAGTCGGGTCGCCGCGGCATTCATCAACAACGGCTCCAACGTGCGTGGCGACATGAAGGCCGTGGTCCGCGCGATCTTCCTGGATGGCGAAGCGCGGCGCCCGAGCAGCGATCCGCTGCAGCCGCAGGACTTTGGCAAAGTGCGCGAGCCGATGCTGAAGCTGGTGGCGATCTGGCGCCACTTCGGCGCGGTGTCGGGCGATCCCGCCAACTTCCCCAATACCAACCCGCAGGGGGGCGCGGCCAATCCTTTGGCCGGCCAGCCCAGCCTGCGTCGCTGGGGGCCGACCAATCCGCAGAACGAGTATCAGATGCGTCCGTACGGCGCGCCCTCGGTGTTCAACTTCTTCGAGCCCGACTATCGCCAGCCGGGTCTGGTCAGCGAACGTGGGCTGTTCTCGCCCGAACTGCAGATCATCCACGAAGTGACCTCAGTGGCTGCCGCCAATGATCTCTACGCCCGGATCTGCTCCGGCTACGGCGGCACCAACTCCAATTGTCAGGAAGGCAGACTGACCGGCGGCCCGACCAACCCCGCGCCGCCCGATGCCAACAACAACCCGCCGCTTGATCGCGCCTACTTCCCGATCGCGCAGGTCAACCTGATCCCAGCACGGGTGGCAGTCAACTCCACCCAGGCTGATCCGACCGTAGCCGAAGACCTCGCCCTGATCGAGTTCTTCAACACCCGCATGATGGGTGGCTCGATGAGCGGCAGCGTGCCTCCGAATGCGGTCTGCCCGAGCACCGGCACCGGCATGAAGGGCCTGCTGATGAACGCCATCCGCTGCACCGGTGGCCTCAACCAGACCTTGAACGGTGCCGAGAACGGGACTACGGGTGGCGACCGAGTCCAACGCCAGCGCCGCAAAGCCCTGTTGCTGATGCACCTGATCGCCATCTCGCCCGAATACAGCACCCAGCGCTGAGGAGTCACGCCATGTCCCGCATCCACTTCGACAAGCGCCGCGACTTCCTCAAGGGCGCCGCCTGCATGGCCGCCTCGGGCGCGGCTTCAACCTTCGTGCCCCAGCTTTCCATGATGGGCACGGCTCTGGCCGGCACTGCGCCGACCGGTTACAAGGCCCTGGTCTGCATTTATCTGTCCGGCGGCAATGACTCCTGGAACCTGCTTATTCCGGGCGACAACAGCACCAACATCCCGGTGGCCGGCCGTTCGCCGCTGAGCGGTTACAGCCCCACACCCTTCGGCTGGTACGTCACCTCACGCGGTGGCCTGTTTCAGGGCACCGCGGACCGTCTTGGCATCGATAGACCGGGTGCCATCGATCAGGGCAACACCTTCATGCCGCCGGCGCTCGGCATCCTTGGCAACCAGTACGGCCTGAACCCGGCCGTGCCGGAGCTGCAGACCCTGTTCAACCAGGGCAAGCTGACCTTCGTCGCCAACGTTGGCCCCTTGGTGGAGCCGCTGCGCCGGCAGGGTTTCAACTCCCTGCGACGCCCACCACAGCTGTACTCGCACAACGATCAGACCAGCCTGTGGATGATTGGCGGCGGCAACAATTCCAGCGATCCCAGCGGTTGGGGCGGCCGGATGGCCGGCGAGCTGCTGAACCTCCCGCCAGCAAACGGTCTGGCGCCCTGCATCTCGATTTCCGGACAGACCCGCTTCCTGGTTGGCGAGTACCCGAACGGGCAGAACCTGTTCCCGTACCGGATGTCGACCAGTGCAACCTCGCCCTCGGTGACCCTGAACAACTATTCGGGTGCCACCAATGCGGGCGACAAGCGCCGCGAGGTGCTGCAGGGGCTGCTGAATGAAACCTACCCGCAGGCGTTCACCGGCGCTTACAAGGACGTGCTCAGTCGCTCGCTGAGCTTGGCCAGCACGGTCAACCAGGCGATCACCGGACTGACAACCGGCACCACATACGCCGCATTCAACACGGCGGTTGCGGCCATCCCCAACTCCGGGCTTGGCCAGCAGCTGCGCCAGGTGGCGCGGATGATCGCGGTCAGCCGCCTGTCGGGCGGCGCCATCGCCGCCAACCGGCAGGTGTTCTATGTCAGCACCGGCGGTTACGACACCCACGGTGGTCAGATCCCCAACGCGCGGCCCGCCAACGGCGTGTGGAACGGCCATCAGGGCCTGTTGCAGCAGGTTTCTCAGGCGATGCTTCGTTTCAACGAAGCGCTGGAGATTCTGAACAACGTCGCGGGCTACAGCGGAGTGAAGAACGAAGTGGTGACCTTCACCATGAGCGAGTTCTCGCGCACCATCAACTCCAACGGCAATGGCACCGACCACGCCTGGGGCGCGGTGCAGATGGTGATGGCGGCGCCGTCCTCCCAGGGCGGTCCGCTGTTGGGCAACCAGATCTACGGTCGCTACCCGCTGCAGCTGTTGAACCGCAGCTTCACCGGCGCGCCGGACGCGCTCGGTGAGTGCTTCAACCGTGGTGAGTTCCTGCCGACCACGTCGGTCGATCAGATGTCGGCGACTCTGGCGCGCTGGATGGGCGTGAGTCCTGCCGACCTGCCGCTGCTGTTCCCCAACATCAGCAGCTTCACCAATGGTGCGCATCCGAACGCGTCGGTGATGGCTTACAACACTCAGACGGTGCCCTTCCTGGTGGTCTGATCGTTGCGACGCTGAACATGAGAACGGCGCCGGGGTGACCCGGCGCCGTTCTCTTTAGAGCGTTGATCGACGCGACTCAGGGCCGGACGATGTCCTCGAAGCTGCCGATGAACAGGCGCTCGCCGCCGAAGGAGTCCGGCATCAGCGCGCCGCTGGCGATCCAGTCGTACACCAATGCCTGGAACTCGGTGCTGGCGCTGCCGCCGAGTGGCATGCGGCCACCAAACGGTGGGACGTCACAGTTGAGCTTCAGAAACAGTGAGCTCGCCAACGGCTCGAACGGGCGCACCCGCAGGATCGCTGAATTACCGTTCGATGGGGTGCCGCGTTCGTTGGCACCGATCAGGGCGACCCGGGCATTGGCGGTGCTCAGGCTCAGCCCCCCTTGGCTGCCGTGGCAGGACGCGCACTGGTTGGTGATGAAAGGACGAATATCGCCTTCAAAGCTCACGTTGTAGCGGATCGGGTGTGTTTCCGCCGAAATCGCGTCGCAGCCGCCGAGGCTTTGCAGCGACTTCGACGAGTCCGCCTCACCGCCAGGCCAAGCGAAAGCCGGCGCGCTGGCGAGAAGCATCAGAATCAGCAGCGGTTGATGGATCGGCATGCAAGGCTCCGTTATGGGGCGGGGGCAAGGTTGCGCTGACTGCGCGTGGATTCCAATGAATCCCGGAAGAGGGTCTGGCTGTAAGGATTGCCGTCGACATCGAAGCCGCGCGCACCCTGTTGGATCCAGTCATAGATCAGTGCGCGCAAGCGTCGCGGAATGCGTGTGACGACTTCGCCATCGGGGGGCGGCATCGCTGGATAGGTCTGGGGCGGGGAGCAGTTGAGCTGCGCGTACAGGAGGCTGTTTTCCGGATTTCCCGGATCCACCCGCAGCAGCTCGGGGTTGCGGAAGCTGACCGCAAGCACCAGTTGATAGCCCGCGAATTGCGGATCATCGAGGCGCAGCTCACCCATCGCAGTCTGGTTGTGACAGCCGACGCAGCCACCTGCGAGCCAGACATCATGGATATCGATTGGGCCATCAGGCAGGCCCGTGCCCGGCAGGTCGTACTCCATGCCGTAGGTAATCGGTTCGGCTGAGAGATCCTCGCAGTTGCTCGAGACCTCCAGACTGCCGCCTGTCTTCGCGATTTCCGCGGCGGGCCAGGCGTGAGCAAGCGCGCACGGCAGCGCGAGCAGACAGGGGAGCAGCAGACGAATGAGTTTGGGCATGGTGTTACGCAGTGTAACGCGGACTGCACATGCTGCTCGAAGCGACGGCAGAGTACTGTGATCGACTGCGTTTTCCGCACAGAGGCAGGGTGCGTCCGGCGCTCAAAACTTGCCCGGCCGCAGTACTTCGACATCGGTGAAAAAAAGAGTCAGCCCGAAGTTGGCGCCGTACTGCTCAAGCACGTGCGCGGCGATGCGGTCGGCAATCTCGGCATCGCAGATGATCTTCATTTCGATGCTGCGGTCGGCCTCCCAGCTGCCTTCGCGGATGCCACTGTGGCCGGCGCCACGGACGTCGGACACCGTGTAGCCGTGTGCGCCAAGGCGGCGTGCGTCGCGGGCCAGCGATTTTTCCAGGGCCGCTTCGGTGATGATCGCCAACAGTCGGCGCGGGTGCTTCGGAAGGGTCATGTGGAAGGGCCTCCCATCCATTGGGCGAGCTTGAGGTACAGGGGAATGCCGATGATCACGTTGAACGGGAAGCTGATGCCGAGCGAGGCGGCGATGGACAGCGCGGCATTGGCTTCAGGCACGGCCATGCGCATGGCCGTGGGTGCAGCGATGTAACTCGCGCTGGCGGCCAGGGTGGCGAGCAGGGCAACACCGCCGACCGACAGATCCAGCGCCACGCCGAGTGCCGCGCCGGCGACAGCCAGCACCGGCGGGAAGCACAGTCCGATCAGCAGCAGGCGCGGTCCGAAAGGCCCGATCTCGCGCAGCCTGCCGCCCGCAACCAGGCCGAGTTCCAGCAGGAACAGCGCCAGCATGCCGCGGAAGGGATCAACGAACACAGCCGCAATCGGCGCACTGCCTTCAACGCCGGCGATGGCGCCAATGGCCAGACCGCCGGCCAGCAGCAGCACCGATTTGCCGAACGCGACTTCGTGTGCCAGCTCAGCCCAGCGGACCTCCCGCAGCCGGCTCAGCCGCGCCAGCAGGATGCCGGCGACCAAGGCCGGCGCTTCCATCACGGCCACCCACAGCGCGGCATGTGATTCGTAGGCGATGCCGGCGCGGTCGAGCATCGCGGTGGCGACTGCAAACGTCACCACGCTGACCGAGCCGTAGTGCGCTGCCAGCGAAGCGCTGTCAGGCGATGAGAACTTCAACAGTCGCAGCAGCGGGAACAGGGCGAGCGGAATCGCAAACCCAAGCGCCATGGTGCCCGCTACTTGCGGCAGCAGATCGGACAATGCGTGTTTGGACAGCTCGACGCCGCCCTTCAGCCCGATCGCCAGCAGCAGGTAGATCGACAGGATCTCGTACACGGCTTCAGGCAGCCGCAGATCGGACTTCGCCAGCCGCGCAATCAGGCCCAACAGGAAGAACAGGACGACGATATCTATCATGGGCGCGGATGCTGGCACGCTCGGCGGGTCGATGCCAGCGCCGTACACTCGGCCGCTCAAAACTGGAGTAGCCCATGCTTGATTGCGTTGAAATCACCACTGGCGAACGCCCGCTGCACAGTGTCATCTGGTTGCATGGGCTGGGTGCCGACGGGCATGACTTCGAGCCGATGGTGCCTGAGCTGGTGCGTCCGGGGTGGCCGTCGCTGCGCTTCGTGTTTCCACATGCACCCGTGCGCGCGATCACCCTCAATGCCGGCATGCGCATGCGCGGCTGGTACGACCTGTTCGGGCTGAGCCTCACAGCGGTCGAGGACGAGGCCGGCATTCTGGCCTCGGTGGCTGCAATCGAGGCCTTGATCGCGCGCGAGCGCAGCCGCGGCGTCGAGTCGCACAGGATTCTACTGGCCGGGTTCTCGCAGGGCGGCGCGATCGCACTGGCCGCAGGCCTGCAACATGCCGAACGGCTCGCCGGAATAGTTGCACTTTCGACCTATCTGCCGATCGCTACGCGTATCGAAAGCCGCTTGAGCGACATGCAGAAAGGGCTGCCTGTCTTCATCGGCCATGGCGCGCTGGATCCAATCGTCCCGCAGCTGCTGGGCCAGACCACGCGCCAGCAGCTGGAGCATTGGGGGCATCCGGTTGAGTGGCAAAGCTATGCCATGCCCCACAGCGTCTGCGCGGAGGAGTTGAATGATCTCGCCGGCTGGATGGAACGGCATCTGCTCGGCGAGCAGCGGTAGTCGCTGACGGTGACGCCGCAGGCATACTTCTGCGGATGATCTCCGCCCCCATCGACGACTGGCTGCCCGACTTCTGCCGCGTGCCCACCCTGTTCGTGGTGATGGTCGCGGCGCAGATAATCGTGCTGGCGGCGGTGCTGATGCCGGGCGCCAGCGGCGATCCGGCCACCGCCGGCAGCCGATTGTTCGTTGCCAGTCTGTTCGCGCAGTGGCTGGCTCTGCTGGCGTGCGTGCTGCTGTGCAAGTTGCGGCCGGTGATTCTGCGGATCCGGCCACGCGGACTGTCGATTCTTGCGGGTTGGATCCTGCCAACCCTGACCACCCTGACCGGCGCTGCAGCGGTCAACCAGCTTGACCTCACCCTGGGGCTGGACCTGACCGTGCCCAGTGGGCATGGCCTGCAGTTCGCGCTGTCCTGCGCGGCAGTCGCCGGACTGCTTGCGGCCGCCTTGCTGCGCTATTTCTACGTACAGCAGCTGTGGCAGGCGCAGGTGCAGGCCAGCGCGCAGGCGGAGGTGCGGGCATTGCAGGCGCGTATCCGGCCGCATTTCCTGTTCAACAGCTTGAACAGCATCGTCAGCCTGGTTCGACGCGATCCGCGTACGGCCGAGCGCGCCATCGAGGATCTCTCGGAAGTCTTTCGCGCCGCGCTCGGCGCGGGCCAGGGCGATTGGACCCTCGGCGAGGAACTCGATCTGGTGGATCGCTACCTGGCGATCGAGCGGCTGCGCCTGGGCGACCGGCTGCGCCTGCGCAGCGAGATCGACGCCGATTGCCCGCGCACCCAGCGGCTGCCGCGGCTGTTGCTGCAGCCGCTGCTTGAGAACGCGGTGCTGCATGGCGTGGCGCGGCTGGGGCAGGGCGGCGAAGTGCATTTGCGGGTCAGCTGCGCCGACGGCGGCATCGAGGTGCAGGTCGATAACCCGTGCCCCGAGCAGCCCGGACAAGGCGCCGGCAACCAGCACGCCCAGGCCAGTATCGAGCAGCGTTTGCAGCACTACTTCGGGCCTGCAGCGTGGATGACTGTGGTGCCTGCCCCCGGCTACTATTCGGTGACTTTATGGATGCCCCGCACGCCCGACCTGACCCCGCCGACACCGCCGAACTGACTGTTCTGGTGGTGGACGATGAGCACTTGGCGCGGCAGCGCCTGCGCGACCTGCTGGAGGACGAAGCCGGCGTGCGCGTGGTTGGCGAGGCCGCCGACGGTCGCGAGGCCTGCGAGCAGGTGGATCGGCTCAATCCCGACATCGTGCTGCTGGATATCGACATGCCGGTGATGAACGGCCTGGAGGCCGCGCGGCACCTGGCCGCGCAGCCGCAGCCTCCCGCCGTGGTGTTCTGCACCGCCTACGAAGGCCATGCGTTGGCCGCATTCGAAGCGCGCGCGCTCGACTATCTGCTGAAGCCGGTGCGCGCCGAGCGCCTGCATGCGGCGATCGAGCGCGCCCGTGCGCTGGGTCGAGGCCGTGCGGTCGAGCGTTTGCAGGCCGTGCCGCGCGATCAGGCGCGAACGCATCTGTGCGCGCGCCTGCGCGGTTCGCTGCGGCTGATTCCTGTAGTCGACATCACCTTCCTGCAGGCGGAAGAGAAGTACGTGGTGGTTCACCACCGCAGCGGTGAGGACCTGATCGAGGACTCGCTGAAGTCGCTGGAGCTGGAGTTCCCCGAGCTGTTCCTGCGCATCCACCGCAACTGCCTGGTCGCACGCTCCGAGCTGCGCGAACTGCGCCGCGGCAACGATGGCCAGGTGCATGCCTTGCTGAAACACGATCAGGCCGCGCTGGAAATCAGCCGCCGCTGCCTGCCGCAAATACGTCAACAGCTGAAGCATCTATGACCCAGACCCTGCGGATCGCCACCCGCAAGAGCGCACTCGCGCTGTGGCAGACCGAGCACGTGGCCGCTCGCCTGCGTGCGCTGTATCCCACCATCGACATCTCATTGGTGCCTCTGTCTACCCGCGGCGATGAAGTGCTGGACCGCTCGCTGGCCGCGGTCGGCGGCAAGGGCTTGTTTCTGAAGGAGCTTGAGGAAGCCATGCTGCGCGACGAGGCTGATCTGGCCGTGCACTCGCTGAAAGACGTGCCGATGGAGCTGGATGGTCCGTTCGAGCTCGCCGCGATCCTGAGCCGCGCCAATCCCTACGATGCGTTTGTCAGCAACCACTTCGACGACATCAAGGCTTTGCCGAACGGTGCGCGGGTCGGCACTTCGTCGATGCGCCGACGCGCGCAGCTGAAGGCGCTGCGACCGGACCTGGACGTGGTGGACCTGCGCGGCAACGTCAACACACGCCTGACCAAGCTCGACGATGGCCAGTACGCAGCGATTGTTCTGGCCTGCGCTGGTCTGGAGCGATTGGGCATGTCATCGCGTATCCGCGCCCAGCTGACCCCGCCGCACTGGTTGCCGGCAGCCTCGCAGGGGGCGATTGCGATCGAATGTCGCAGTGGCAACACGGCCGTGATCGAGTTGCTGCGCGGCTTGGATGATGCCGACACCCGCGCCTGCGT
The DNA here is from genome assembly GCF_044377145.1 of Aquimonas sp. Lineage (NCBI taxonomy): Bacteria > Pseudomonadati > Pseudomonadota > Gammaproteobacteria > Lysobacterales > Lysobacteraceae > Aquimonas > Aquimonas sp. Next base: position 15,644 of record NZ_JBILJQ010000004.1, on the reverse strand, counting down.
CGAAGCCGAGCGGGCACTGAGTCGAGCCTTGGGTGGCAGCTGCCACGTCGCGATCGCCGCGTTCTGCACCCAAGCCGAGGGCGCGCTGCATCTGCGGGGCTGGGTCGGCGATGCCGAAGGTGGTGCCGGGCTGCGAGTCGAGGTGAACGGCGCGATCGGCAGTTCAGACGCGCTGGGTCAAGCTGCAGCCGAGCAGTTGCGCAGCCTGGGCGCCGAGCGCCTGCTGGCGATCGCCTGACGATTGGGCGGCCGCGGGCTTGACCTGTTGGCGGCGTATCGACCGGGGCGCTCGATGCCGAGTGCCCCGGTCATGCAGCATCACTGGAAGCTGTAGACCAGGTTGATGGTGGTGAGCAGATCAGTGCTCTTCGCACCCGGGCTGGTCTCGCTGTTGTAGCGAACCTGCAGGCCGACCTTCAGCGCCATGCGTTCGTTCATGGAGACCGCAACGCCGAGGTCGTTCTGGGCGAAGGTGTTGTCTTCGCCGCTCTCGATCAGCAGGGTGTTGCTGAGCTTGGTGTTGTCGGTGAGCTGTTGGCTGGCCTCCAGCAGGCCGCGCACGATGGCGCTGCTTTCCGTTGCGCCGGTGAACAGCTTGGCGCGACGGTAGCCGGGGCCGACTTCTGCATGCAGGCGGCCGGTTTCACGGTCGTAGAAGGTGTAGCCGAAGCCGAGTGCGAAGGTGCTCTGGCTCTCATAGGTGCCGAAGTCATCGCGTTCATGGCGCAGCGCGCTGATCCACGAGGCGCGCTCGTTCATCTTCAGTGCGCTCGAAGCCCCCATCGACCAGCGGTTGGCGGTCAGCTCGAAGCGCTCCTCCACCACGCCGTCGCCATCGAAATCACCGGTCAGCTCCCCTTTGGCGCGCAGCACACTCAGCCCGAACATGTGCTTCCAGCGCTCGTCCTCGTTGATGAAGTCGAGCTTGGCGTTGAGATTCTCAGAGCGGGCATTGCCGCGCGCGGCAGCGAGGCCGAGCTCGCCGGTGCCGGTCCAGCCGTCGGCGCGTGCAAGGCCGGGCAGGGCAGCGGCGACTGGGACAAGGGCGATCAGAGCAACAGCGGTCAACGTGCAACGCATGGTGTACCTCGTGGTTCGAGCAGTGGATGGTGGTAGCAAGGGCGGCCCGCAGACTGGTGTCCCACGCTTGAATTGCACGTGAATTCGGCCCTCACAGGGGCCAGATGATCGGAACAAGCGCCACCGCAAATGCCCGGAACAGCAGGTTGGGCGGCACGCTGACTTTTGGCGAAGGCCATGAATTGATAGCCGCTGGCGCTGCCGACCATGGTGTGGGTCCGATAGCCCACCGGTGTGGCGAAGCCGGTCGAAGCGGCGAAGGCGACGGCGACCAGAAATGCAGCGGGCTTGGCGTCTATCGACTGCGCTGCCGCCGCCGCGATTGGTGTCAACAGCTCCGCCGAGGCATTGTTGTTCACCAACGCTGTCGGGGTCGCCGTGAGCAGGAACATGGTGACCACTACGGCGAGCGGGCCCCAGCCGCCGATGGCATCCAGCATGCGGTCGACCAGGAATCCAAACGCGCCGGGGGTCTGCAATGCATTCCACATCGGCAGCACGCCGGCCAGCAGCATGATCACCCGCCCGTCCACGGCCTTGTAGGCCTCGTCGTGCGCCGGGCAGCGGAACAGCGCCAGATCGATGCAGCGGAGGATCGCGCCTTGGGTCCTGCGGGGGCGGGCGCCGCCGACAGCTTGGCCACGGCAGACGGCCAGGCTGCGGTATGGCGCTTGCTTTTCACGGCGGCCGGGTGATTCGGTGATGCTGAAGGGCCGCCGGACGTTTCGCCCGCGCGGCTTCGAGCGGCGAACGCGCTGAAGCGCCAGCGAGCCGTGAGCCGTGAGCGTGCAAAGCGCGCAGATCGCGGTTCGAAGGGCGAGCTGATTCACTTTGCCTCGCACTTCAAACGGTTTACGCTGCGCGGCTGATCTGTCCACGGCGTGCTTGGCGCAGGCGCGCGGTGCACACGCCGCGGCGTGCGTCGCGCCTGCGATCCATCCGACAACCCGATTCTCAAGGATCGGGGACTTCCAATTCCCCAGGAGTGGTACATGCAACTCAAGCTGATCCCTGCCGCCATCGCCCTTGTCCTGCTCGCAGCCTGTGGTGCGCAGGATGCCCCAGCCCCGGCCGCGGCGCCTGCGCCGACCCAGGCGTCCAGCGCTGCCGCTGTGCAGCCGTCGACTCCGCAGTTCTCGACCGCAGTGACGGGAGAGCTGACGGTAGCAGGCTTGGCCGAACTGCCACCGGGCTTCCAGCTGTCAGTGCGCCTGCTTGATGTCACCGATCCCTCGCAGGTCCCGCCGGTGGTGGCCGAGCTGAGCAGCCCGGCACCGAGCCTGCTGCCGGCGAAGTTCTCGCTGCCCTACGACCCGGCCAAGATCAGCGCCGAAGGTCGATACGCCGTGCTGGCTGCGCTCGTCATCGAGAACGTGCCGCTGTACTCCAGTGCCGCGCCCACCCCGGTCCTGACCCAGGGCAATGCCGATCGCGTCAGCCTTGAGCTGGTGCGTGGCGGTGGGCAGGCCGATACGCAGATCGCGCCGACCGAAAAGATGAAGCAGGAGTTCGGCGCCTTGGAGCGCAGCATCGGTGGCTTCCAGCGCGTGACCGGCGAGCGCATGAATGACGATGTCACCGTCGGCTGGGATGCCTTCATTGCGGGCGGCAAGGTGCGCTTTGCGCGCGAGCAGGTCGACTACGGCGACGCCGGCAGCGCCAGCTTTCGCTACGCCTTCCAGGACGGCAAGCCCTGGGTCATCGTGCGCGAGCAGCGTGGCCGCAGCAGCTGGCTGGGCTGGAATGCTGCTGGTGAGCTGATTCTCAATGAAGGTGAGCGCGGTGCAGTCATCGAGGCAGATGAGGCTGAGCGCCTGCGCGCCCAGGCTGCCGAGGTCATGAGTCTGGCTTCGCGCGGCAACTGAGGCAATCCGAAGGCTGCGGGCCGCTGCGCCGAGATCGGCTGCAGCGGCCCGAGGCCTTCATGTCGGTCTGCAACACTGCCTTTTCACCCGCGCTTGGCGCGGCTTGCACGTAGCAGCGGGCAAGCTTCGGCAATGGCGATCACACCGTTCTCGATTGCTGGCTGTGCGTGCTGGCCCTATCATTCGCGGGCTGCAGCGCTGCCGTATGGCGCGCGCGCCGGAATGGGAGCCGCCGGGTGATCGAGTCGGACGCCTGTGTCGACGGATTGGGTCAGCACTGGGTGCTGCGGCCCAATCGCTCGTTGAGCATTCCGCACATGCGCCTGTTCTTCGCGCTGGTGCTGCTGACGGCGCTGCTGGTGACGGGTTTCAGTTGGCTGGGTGGCAATGTGTTCGCACCGCTGTTCGCGGTTTTTGATGTGCTGGTGCTTGCGCTGGTGTTCTGGTTGGTCTGGCGGCGCGCCGAGCGCGCTGAAGTCATCCAGGTTGGGCCCGAACGGGTTTCGGTCAACCGCTTGCCAGAGCTGGTGGCGGCTCTGGATGAGCACCCTCGCTGGGTGCGGGTGGAGCTGGCGCAGGGGATGCTTTATCTCGCCAGCCACGGCCGGCGGGTGAGGGTGGGAGAGTTCCTCGGCGAGTCCGAGCGCGAACGGCTCCGCAACGAATTGGAGCACGGGCTGAAACTGGCGCGTGATCAAGGCAGTTACAGGATTTCGGATAGAGGGTGATGCTGATGAAGCGTGTCCATTGGAGCCAACTGGGACTGGGCCTCGTCGCCCTGGTGTTCTCGGCGCTGGCGTTTGCCAACCCCGAGCGGTGGCAGCTCAACATGACCACCGGCGTCACCGATACATCGGCCGAGGTCTACCACCTGCACATGATCACGCTGTGGATCTGCGTGGTCATCGGCATCCTCGTGTTCGGCGCGATGGCCGTTGCGATGTTCAAGTTCCGCAAATCGAAGGGCGCCAAGGCCGCGACCTGGAGCCACAACACCACCGCGGAGATCATCTGGACGGTCATCCCGATCCTGATCCTGATCGCCGTTGCCTGGCCGGCCACCAAGACCATGTTCCGGATGGAAGACGTGACCGGCTCCGAGATGACGGTGAAGATCACCGGCTACCAGTGGATGTGGCGTTACGAGATCGTCAGTTACAAGGGTCAGCCCGGTGGCGTGAACTTCGTCAGCCGGATTGATCGCGGCAGCGACGCGGCTCGCCAACAGAGCGCGGTCAACTCGCCAAACGAAGTGGTCGACGCTGAAGGCAACAACGTCTACCTGCTCGATGTCGATCGGCCGCTGGTTCTGCCGACTGACACCAAGGTCCGCTTCATCATCACCGCAGACGATGTGATCCACAGCTGGTGGGTGCCGGCGTTCGGCTGGAAGCAGGACGCCATCCCCGGCGTGGTCAACGAGAACTGGACCCGCATCAACGAACCAGGCGTGTATCGCGGCCAGTGCGCGGAGCTGTGCGGCAAGGACCACGGCTTCATGCCGATCGTGGTGAAGGCTGTGCCGCCTTCCGAGTTTGAGAGCTGGCTGGCCGCCGAGCAGGCCAGCGGCGCCGAGGCCACGCGAGTGGCGCAGATCGATCCCGCGACGGCTCCTGCCGCCGCGGCCAAGCTTTGAGCGGGAGTCAGGACACCATGGCCACTTCGAGTGCAGCGCACCACGACGACCACAGTCACGATCACAAGCCGACCGGCTTCTTCCAACGCTGGGTTCTGACCACCAACCACAAGGACATCGGCACCCTGTATCTGGTGTTCTCGCTGGTGATGTTCCTGATCGGCGGCGCGATGGCGCTGGTGATCCGCGCCGAGCTGTTTCAGCCCGGCCTTCAGCTGGTAGCACCTGAGTTCTTCAACCAGATGACCACCATGCACGCGCTGGTGATGATCTTCGGCGCGGTGATGCCGGCCTTTGTCGGCCTGGCCAACTGGATGGTGCCGCTGATGATTGGCGCGCCGGACATGGCCCTGCCGCGCATGAACAATTGGTCGTTCTGGATCATGCCGTTCGCGTTCACCCTGCTGCTGATCCCGCTGGTGCTGCCGGGCGGTGGTCCTGCCGGTGGATGGACCCTGTACCCGCCGCTGTCCCTGCAGGGCGGTACCAATGTCGGGTTCACGATCTTCGCGATCCACCTGATGGGGCTGTCTTCGATCATGGGTGCGATCAACATCATCGCCACCATTCTGAACATGCGCGCCCCGGGCATGGATCTGCTGAAGATGCCGGTGTTCGTGTGGACCTGGCTGATCACCGCCTTCCTGCTGATCGCGGTGATGCCGGTTCTGGCGGGTGCGGTCACCATGCTGCTGACCGACAAGTTCTTCGGCACGGCCTTCTTCAATGCGGCCGGTGGCGGTGACCCGGTGATGTACCAACACATCTTCTGGTTCTTCGGCCATCCGGAGGTCTACATCATGATCCTCCCGGCCTTCGGCATCGTTTCGGAGATCATCCCCACCTTCGCCCGCAAGCCGCTGTTCGGCTACCAGGCCATGGTCTACGCGACTGCTTCGATCGCCTTCCTGAGCTTCATCGTGTGGGCGCATCACATGTTCACGGTTGGCATGCCGCTCGGCGGCCAGCTGTTCTTCATGTACGCGACCATGCTGATCGCGATCCCGACCGGCGTGAAAGTCTTCAACTGGGTGTCGACGATGTGGAAGGGCTCGATGACCTTCGAGACCCCGATGCTGTTCGCGATCGGCTTTGTGATCATGTTTACCATCGGTGGTTTTTCCGGCCTGATGCTGGCTATTGTCCCGGCCGACTTCCAGTACCACGACACCTACTTCGTGGTGGCCCACTTCCACTACGTGCTGGTGACCGGCGCGATCTTCTCGATCATGGCGGCGGTGTACTACTGGCTGCCGAAGTGGACGGGCCACATGTACAACGAGGCCCTCGGCAAGTGGCACTTCTGGCTGTCGACGATCTTCGTCAACGTGCTGTTCTTCCCGCAGCATTTCCTTGGCCTGGCGGGCATGCCGCGGCGTATACCCGACTACAACGTCGCGTTCGCCGACTTCAACATGATCAGCAGCATCGGCGGCTTCGGCTTCGGTATCTCCCAATTGCTGTTCGTCTACATCGTGTGGAGCTGCGCACGCGGTGGACAGAAGGCGACCGCTGGGGTGTGGGAGAGCGCCAAGGGTCTGGAATGGACCGTGCCCAGCCCTGCTCCGCACCATACCTTCAGCATTCCGCCGGTGATCGACGACAGTAAGCTCGCCCACGGCGACACCTCGCATTGATCACGCACTGACAGCGGCCAGAGGCTTGCCTCTGGCCGCTGTGGAGTTCAAATGAAGCGCCCCGAAGTTCCCGCAAACGTTACCCCGGCGCAGCGCAGCGCAGCCAAGCGCACGGCACTGCTGATCGGTCTGATCGCCTTTGCCGTGTATGCAGCCTTCGTGATGTCGGGAGTTATCGGTCGATGAGCGCGAACGAGTCCGCCGGCACCAGCCGTCTTGAGACGCGAAAGCTGTTGGGGCGCGCGGCGCTGGCCTGTGGGATGGCGTTTCTGTTCGCGTTCTCGCTGGTGCCGCTGTACCGGATTGCCTGCGAAAAAGTCTTCGGCATCAAGCTGGAACAGACTGCGACCGGCGAGACCGTGGTCGCCAGCTATGCAGTGGACGAGTCGCGGCTGGTGACGGTGGAGTTCGACACTGGCGTCAACTCGCAGCTCAACTGGCAGTTCCGTTCCGACCAGCTGCAGATGCAGGTCCACCCGGGCAAGATGTACGAGGCCATGTTCCACGCCCGCAACATGGACGAACAGGCCATCGTCGGTCAGGCAGTCCCGAGCGTTGCGCCGGCGCGCGCGTCGATCTTCTTCAACAAAACCGAGTGCTTCTGCTTCACCGAGCAACTTTTGAACCCGGGCGAGGAGCGGCCTATGCCGGTGCGCTTCGTGGTGGATCCTGCGTTACCGCCGGAAATCACCACGCTGACCTTGTCCTACACCTTCTTCAACAATGAGCACGCCACCGCCCGCATCGCGGCTCATGGCGGCGCCCATTGATTTGCTGCCGGAATCAGTCTGCAGTTCGCCTCGCGCGCGCGAACCTCTGACTTCGGCTTGCTAGAATCTCGACCTTACGTTCACCGGGAAAGCTCATGGCCACCACCCACGCCGACGACGCCAACGTCTACTACGTCCCTCACAGCAGCCCATGGCCCATCGTGGGTGCGATTGGCCTGTTCATCACCATGCTGGGTGTCGCCAGCTGGATGGACGGTGCCGACTGGGGCATGTGGGTGTTCTATGCCGGTCTTGCGATCGTGCTGTTTATGCTCAGCGGCTGGTTTGCCGATGTGATATCCGAGTCGGTCGCGGGCAAGTTCAACGCCCAGGTCGACCGCAGCTTCCGCATGGGCATGGTCTGGTTCATCTTTTCAGAGGTGATGTTTTTCGCCGCCTTCTTCGGTGCGCTCTTCTACGCACGCACTTTTTCGGTGCCGTGGCTGGGCGGCGAGGGCGCAGGTGCTGCTACGCATGAGTTCCTGTGGAGCAGCTTCGACGCCGCTTGGCCGACCAATGGCCCGAGTGATCTCAACGGCAGCTTCCAGACCATCCCCGCCTGGGGCATCCCGCTGCTGAATACGTTGCTGCTGCTGGCCTCCGGTGTGACCCTGACCATCGCTCACCACGCGCTCAAAGCCGGCCATCGCGGTCAGATCATGATCTGGCTGGCCGCCACCGTGCTACTGGGCGCAGTGTTCATGTACTTCCAGATCTACGAGTACGCGCACGCTTACGGCGATCTGAATTTGAAGCTCAGCTCGGGCATTTACGGTTCGACCTTCTTCATGTTGACCGGCTTCCACGGCATGCACGTTACCCTCGGCGCGATCATGCTGGCGGTGATGTTCTTCCGCGTCATGAAAGGTCACTTCACCAAGGACAACCACTTCGCGTTTGAAGCTGTGGCTTGGTACTGGCACTTCGTTGACGTGGTGTGGCTCATCCTGTTCCTGTTCGTCTACGTGCTCTGACACGCAGCGACGCGCCAAACTGAAAGGGGGTCGGCGCTCGCCGGCCCCCTTTGTTTTTGCCACTGGGTCTGTTCATCGTTGCGGATGAGCAAGTGCAACCCGAACAGTCAGCCGCCGATGCCGTGCGGCTTGATCACCCCGGTGGCGATGCCGACCAGCACCAGCACGATCAGCAAGACCGAGAAACCGATTCGCCGAGTCAGCGCGTTCACCGTGCGGTGCGTGGTGCCGCGGTCGGAAATCATGTAGTACAGCCCCGCGCCCAGGTTGTAGAGGATCAGGGCGAGGAAGGCGACGATCAGCAGCTTTTCCATGGTGGCGAGTACCCGCGAGATGATGGCCCCGATTATCGCACCGCAGTTTGGAAGCTCAGCGTGAGAACGCTGCGAGCCTCGCTGTTGCGTCATCTGCTGGCCGTCAGTGGACTGCTGCTGTGCGCGCTGTTCGCCACACTCGCGACCTGGCAATACGGACGTGGCGAGTTCAAGGAAGGCTGGCTGGCGCAGGTTGAGGCTGCGCGCGATGCGCCGGCGCGGCCGATCGCGCAAACGCTGGCCGATCCTGGATCGGCTGAGCTTGCCGTCGCCGTTGCGGGGCAGCTCGAGCTGCGCGCCGGCCCGCGATTGCTGCTCGACAACCAACAGCGCGAAGGCCGCGTCGGTGTGCGCGAGTACGCACTCGCACGGCCGCTGCCTGTTGTTGAGGACGACGCTGCCTGGCTGCTGGTGGACATGGGCTGGCTGTTGTTGCCGCCGGATCGCAGCCTGCCGAGTCTGCCGGCTTTGCCCGCTGAGCTGGATGCTACCGGACTACTGACGCCGTTACCCGGTCAAGGGCTGCGGCTGGGGCAGAATCCTCCGGCGGGCGTGGGCACGGCCCTGCTCAACTACCTCGATACCGTTGAACTCGGCGCGCAGCTTGGAGTGGCGATTCGCCCGCGTCTGCTCCGGCTTGATCCCGCGATCGCCATCGGCCATGCGCGCGATCTGGACGTGCTGCCGAATACACTGCCGCCCGAGCGCCACCGAGGCTACGCCCTGCAGTGGGCCGGCCTGAGTCTGGCGGCGTTCTTCATCACCTTTCTGCTGTATTTCCGGAGTCGCGGATGAACCCGCAACAACGCTCGCGCCTGCTGCTCGTTCTTGTAGTGTTGATGTTCGGCACCCCCTTCGTCGCCGCCGTGGTGATGCGCTTCGGCGGCTGGCAGCCGGGCCAGACCCGCAACTACGGCACCCTGGTGCAGCCGCCGCAGGACTGGAGCGCGATTCCGCTCAAGACCTTGGATGGGGCAGCCTATCCGTTTGACCCCGAAGGCCGCCGCTGGCACCTGCTGGTCCTGCCGCCGGAGTCCTGCGAGGAGCAGTGCCGAGACCAGGCCGATGTGCTGCATCGACTGTGGGTGTCGGAAGGCCGCCGCGCCGAGAAGCTTGATGTCCTCTGGCCCGGCGCCTGGCCGCAGGGCCTGGAGCGTTTCGGCGGGCTCCGCGAGATCGAACTCCCCCCGGCGCTGCGCGCACAGGTGCCGGTGCAGGGCACGGCAGGTGACGGCGTGGCCGCGGTACTGATCGACCACAACGGATTTCTCGTCGTGAGCTATGCGGCGGGCTTCGACCCCAGCCGTATGCGCCGCGATATCGACCGACTGGTGAAGTAGTCATGCCCCATCGCAATTTTCACAAACTCGCCTGGATCGCGCTCGCGCTCACGCTGTGTGTAATCGCTTTCGGCGCCTTCGTGCGCTTGTCCCATGCTGGCCTCGGCTGCCCGGATTGGCCGGTGTGCTACGGCAAGCTGACCTGGCCCAAACACGAGCACACCATCGCCGCCGCCAATGTCGCCTTTCCAGAGCGACCGGTTGAGGTTGTAAAGGCTTGGCGCGAGCAGTTCCACCGGCACATCGCCGCTCTGCTGGGCGTGCTGGTGCTGGCCTTGGCTGCACTTGCGACTCGCGGTCGCCGCCATGGCTGGACGATCATCTTCAGCGCCAGCGCGATGGTCGCCCTGGCAATTCCGCTGTACATGCGCGAGCAGTACGTCGCTTCCTCGGTACTGGTCTTCATCGCCGAGGCCATGCTGCTGGCTGCCGCCTGGCGCTGGTCCAATACCGACTTCGCGCGCATCGCCACCTTCACCCTGGCATTCATCATCTTCCAGGCCATGCTCGGCTTATGGACGGTCACTTGGCTGCTGAAACCCATCGTGGTGATGGCGCATCTTCTGGGCGGCATGACGATGTTCTGTCTGCTGACCTGGATGGCGATGCGCGCGGCACCGAACGCGGCTTTGATCGAGCCCTCCGGCGTACGCCTTAAGCCGATGCTGATCGTGGCGATCGTGCTGGTCGCGATCCAGATCGCGCTGGGCGGCTGGGTCTCAGCCAACTATGCGGCACTGGCCTGTGGGGTCGATTTCCCGACCTGCCTCGGTCAATGGTGGCCGGACATGGACTTCGAACAGGCGCTGGTGCTGTGGCGCGGAATCGGTGTCGACTATGAAGGTGGCGTGCTGGATCCCGACGCCCGCACCGCGATCCAGATGATGCATCGCATGTTTGCGCTCGTCGTGGTCGGCCATGTGCTGTTCCTGGCGCGGCGCCTGATCAGCATCGGCATGGTCCACTACGGCTGGGGCATCGGCGTGGTGCTGGGTGTGCAGGTTTTTCTTGGCATCAGCAACGTGGTGGGAGGCCTGCCGCTGCCGATCGCCACCGCCCACAATGCGGTCGCAGCCATCCTGTTGTTCTTGCTGGTGGGCCTGCTGGCGCGCCTGCGACCGCGCTCCTCGTAGTGGTGCGCCTCCGAGGCCTGGAGCCGCAGGCCTCATTGGGGCACGCGGTATCCGGAAACCGCGGCCGATCGTGAATCGGTGACCACGAGCCTCCCATCTGATTCAACCGTTCGCGCGTCGCGGCTTGCAGCCTCGGCGTCCGGGCCTCACGCTTCGAGACTATGACCTCCACTTTTCGCCAGTACTGGCCGCTGACCAAGCCCAAGGTCGTGGCACTGATCGTATTCACCGCCCTGGTTGGCATGCTGCTGTCCTCGCCTGGATTGCCGCCGTGGCAGGCGCTGGTGTTCGGCAACCTCGGCATCTGGCTGGCGGCTGCATCGGCGGCGGCCATCAACCATCTGATCGACCAGCGCATCGATGCGATCATGGCGCGGACCCAGCATCGTCCGCTGCCGTCGGGTGAACTGGTTGGCTGGCAGGTGCTGGTGTTCGCGGTCGTACTGGGCGGCGCTTCGATGCTGATCCTCGGCCTGCTGGTCAATGTGTTGACCGCCGTGCTGACCTTCGCCTCGCTGATCGGCTACGCCGTGGTCTACACCGCGTACCTCAAGCGGGCGACGCCGCAGAACATCGTCATCGGCGGCGCCGCGGGTGCTGCGCCGCCCGTGCTGGGCTGGGCGGCGGCTACCGGAGAGGTGCATCCCTACGCCCTGTTGCTGTTCCTGATCATCTTCATCTGGACCCCGCCGCACTTCTGGGCGCTGGCGATCTTCCGCCGCGACGACTATGCCCGCGCCGGCATACCGATGCTGCCGGTGACCCACGGCGTCGAATACACCCGCATGCAGGTGCTGCTCTACACCCTGCTGCTTATTGCGGCCACCCTGCTGCCTTGGGTGACCGGCATGTGCGGCAGCTTCTATCTGGGTGGCGCGCTGGTGCTGAACGGCGTGTTCCTCTACTACGCCCTGCGCCTGATGCGGCCGCCGAACGAGCGCTTCGCAATGGAGGTGTTCAACTACTCGATCATCTACCTGATGGCGCTGTTCGCCTTTCTGCTCGTCGACCACTACATCGAGCCGGCGCCGGCCGTGGCGAATGCGCTCTATTTCGAGCCGGTGGCGGGCTAGCCCCACTGCTGAGCCTGCGCAGAGCATGCTCGCTCATTGAAGCGGCCCCGCGGCCAGCTGAGGTCGCCAATGGACCGCCGCACCACGCTAGGTTATCGCTGCAATCAAGCTTTGGCTCGGTCGCTCCACGCATGCGGGTGCCGGTTGCTTTCAGGCTGAAAACCGCCGGCGTGTTTCCGATCTGAGCCAGGCAGTGCCGAGCCGAGCGCCGTTCATCATCTCTGGTCCTGCGCAGGCACCCTGAATCAGCATGTCGCTGTGTGCACGACAGCCGCGGCACACTGTCGCCCGCGTTGGCCTACTGGGCCGATCCCGAATTGCCGTTCGAACCTCAAGGTCCCGTCATGAGCTCAAAACCGACATCACCGAACTGGAACGACGTGCTGCACTGGGCGCGCCAAGGCAATCCGCCGCCGCCCGGCCGTGTGGACCTGAGCGCCGTCGAGTGGCAGTCGCGGCTGAACCCCGACCAGTTCCGCGTGCTGCGCCAGCACGGCACCGAGCGCGCCTTCAGCTCCGGCATGTGCGGGCTGTTCGAGCCGGGTCTCTACGCCTGTGCGGGCTGCGGCACCGTGTTGTTCGATGCCACCACAAAATTCGAAAGCCATTCGGGCTGGCCCAGCTTCACCGCGCCGGTCGTCGAGGGTGTGGTCGCCTATGTGGAAGATCTCAGCCATGGCATGCAGCGCATCGAAACCCTGTGCGCGGTTTGCGATGGTCACCTCGGCCACGTGTTTCCCGATGGCCCGCCACCGACCGGCCTGCGCTACTGCATCAACGCGCTGGCGCTTGAAAAGGAATCAACCCCGTGACCGACACCATCACTGAAACCGCCGTGCTCGCCGGCGGCTGCTTCTGGGGCATGCAGGAGCTGATCCGCGCGCTGCCCGGCGTGCGGCGCACCCGCGTCGGCTACACCGGCGGCGATGTGCCCAACGCCACCTATCGCAACCACGGTAGCCACGCCGAGGGCATCGAGATCGTTTTCGACCGGAGCGTCTTCAGCTATCGCCAACTGCTGGAGTTCTTCTTCCAGATCCACGACCCGAGCACCCCCAACCGCCAGGGCAACGACCGCGGGCCCAGCTATCGATCTGCTATCTATCCATTGGACGAACGCCAGCGGCAGATCGCGCTGGAGACCATCGCCGCCGTCGATGCATCCGGCCGCTGGCCAGGCAAAGTCGTCACCGAAGTCGAACCCGCAGGCGCCTTCTGGGAGGCCGAGCCCGAGCATCAGGACTACCTGCAGAAGTACCCGACCGGCTACACCTGCCATTGGGTGCGGCCGCAGTGGGTGGTGGATAGGTAGTGCATGCATTGCTCACATCCACCCACTTGCTTTAACTCCCAATCGGCAGCATTGTAAGAACCAAGTCCCGATTGGTACTAAATCATGCGCGCCGCCAGTTCTTTGCCTCAGCCCCGTCCTGCCGTTCTGGAAGCGCCCAGTGAGCTGGCGGGGCCGGGTCTGCGGACCTTCTTCAACATCGCCAAGCGCTGGGGGCTGGACACTGCGCAGGAGCAGGTGTTGCTGGGCTCGCCGGCGCGCTCGACCTTCTTCCGTTGGAAACGCGGCGAGATCGGTGTGGTCTCGCATGATCTGATCGAGCGCCTGAGCTATCTGCTGGGCATCTACAAGGCCCTGCAGATTCTGCTGCCGGTGGCCGAGCGCGCCGACGCCTGGCCGGGGCGGCCGAACAGCGCGCCGGTGTTCAATGGGCAGACACCGCTGCAGCGCATGCTCGGCGGCCAGGTGGCCGACCTCTATGCGGTGCGTCAGTACCTGGATGCGGAGCGCGGCGGTTGAGCCTGCTGCCGCGTCAGGACGCGGTGGTGTGGCGGCCGAGCTACCGCATCGTGCCGTCGATTTTTCCGCCGCGTGGCCTGTTCGATAGCGTGGCCGCGCCAGCAGATCTTGAGGCCGTGTTCGAGCTCGAAAGCCTCACCAACGATCGCGTACGCGAGCAGCTCGGCCACCTGCAGCGGGTACCGCCCGCGCGGCGCATCAGTGGGCCGGGCAGCACACCGATCATGAGCGCCTTCACCCATGTGCCACCGGACGGCTCGCGCTTCGCAACGGCGGCGTTCGGCGCCTACTACGCAGCGCGCGAACTGCCCACCGCCATTGCCGAAACCGTCTACCACCGCCAGCGCTTTCTGCGCGCCTCGAACGAGCCGCCGATCGATCTGGAAATGCGCTGCTACACCGGCAATGTGCGCGCTGATCTGCACGATCTGCGCGGCGGCTGGCCGGAGCTGCACGCCCCCGACAGCTATGTCGCCAGCCAGCGCTTCGCCACCGAACTGCGTGCGGCCGGCAGCGACGGCATCGTGTTCGACAGCGTGCGCAGGGCGGGCGGCCAGTGTGTGGCGCTGTTCTACCCCGACCTGATCAGTCCGGTGAGGCAGGGCCCGCATCTGCTGTATCGCTGGGACGGGCGCGCGATCGAGGCCTTTGTCAAAGCCAGCTGATTTGGCGTTTCAGTCGCTCGACCTGCTTCGACCACGGCAATGCTGCGGTCGCGCTTCGGTGAGTTCGGGCAGCTTGCGCAGGGCATCGCGAAAGAAGCCGCGATCGACCGGCTGCAGTTCGCGCAGTCGACGGCGAAGACGCTCGGCGGATTGTTCGGCTGCGATCACATCGCCGGCGTGGGCGGAGTACCAGGCGGCTTCAAGCAGAAGGTTCGTGCGCTGCAGCGCATCGACCTGCTGCCGCCCGGCATCGACGTTGGCGAGTTCGGCCGCGGCGAGCTCGCGCCAGCTGGCGTGCTGCAGCGGCGCCAGCACCGGCGCGATCAGGCTGCGGAAGCGCGTGGGGCTGAGCACCGGCCAGCGGCGGAACTCGTCCAGGCGTGGACGCACTGCCTCCGGCCCACCTTCGCGCACCATCCGCAGCAGGTAGATGGTGTTCCAGCTGCTGCCGCCTGCGCCGTACTGGCGGCTGAGGCTGGTGGCCAGGGCGATCCACTGCAGCGGCGGGCCGGCCGGTGCATTCAGCGGACGTAGTCCGCAGCGCTGGAACAGCCACAGCGACCAGCCGAGGTTGCTGGCGGCCGATGCTGCTGCATCGAACAGCTCGGCTTCGCTGGCCTGCTGCAGGGCGCGCTGATACTGCAGCAAGGAGGCCGACGCGGCCTGCTCGCGCTCGCTCATCGCGAGGTCCTCGCGCAGCGCGGTCGCGCGCTGCAGCAGGGCCTGCAGATTGGCGTACTCGCTGCGTACCCGCGGGTGATGTTCGAACAGCAGTGCCCAGCGCGGCTCGACGCTGGCGGCATGCAGGATCCGCCGTGCGCCTGAAGCGTCGCGCCCCGCATACGCGCACCAGGCCGAGACGATCGCCGCCATCGCGCCCAGCCAGGCGTGTTCCGGCGCCTGCACGTCATGCCAGTGGCGATCGAGGTCGGCCGTAAGCGTCCGCCCACCTCACCTACCTTCCTTACCTGATTCTCCCGACCGTCTCCGGTTTCCCCAACGGAGGACCGGTCGATGGCGTGTTCGGAGGTGCGGCGATGGCGGGCGCATGTGCGCTCGCAGGTGCGGAGTGGGTTGAGCCAGGCGGCGTACTGCCGGATGTGGGGCATCCGTCGGCGGGAGTTCGCTGCTTGGCGGCGGCGGATGTGGATGCGCGAGTTGGCACCGCTGCGGTTGTTGCCGATCCAGCGGAGAGACGGCTGATGCGTCTGCCTTCGCAGTGGTTTCTCGCGGTCGAGCCGATCGATCTGCGCTGCGGCATGGATCGGCTGCTGGTGTGGGTGCAGCGGAGCGGCGGCGTGGCCTCGGGTTCAGTGGGGTACGTCTTCCGCAACCGCAGCGGCTCGC
>NZ_JBILJQ010000036.1:0-49808 GCF_044377145.1 Aquimonas sp. | reverse complement strand
CATCGTGACCCTGCCCAGTGAACTCGGAAGCAACGAGATCGCAAGCATGAGCGAATCCGCCACTCAGGAGAACGAATGACAGCTATCTGGTGAACAGGCTGTCTCAAAGGGGTTGACGCGTTCCGCCGAGAGATTCGGGGAAGGCGCGGGTTGTCTGCCAGCCAGTGGCATTGACGGTGTCGCCGCCGCCGCCCGACCAGGTGATGCCTGGGCCGACGAAGTTGTTGCGCAGATCCCAGAAGCCAATCTGGCTGCTTGACCGCGAAGTGACCGGATTGTTGACGCTTTCGAAGTAGTTCGCCTCGATCAGTGAGACGCCGCCCATGCGGACGTTGATGCCAGAGTCGCTGATGCGCCCGAAGTAGTTGTTGACGATGTGGCTGAGGCCGAAGCGTTGCAGCGGCACGCGCGCCTGGACGTTTTCGAAGCGGTTGCGGTAATAGGTCGTGCGGGCGTTGTTGTGGGCTGTGAACCCGTCGGAATGCCCGTTCAGCCCGACCTTCTGGTAGTTGTAGACGTGGTTGTAGGAGATCGTCACGTTGCGCGCGCTGCGCTTGATGTCGATGCCACCGTCGAAGGTGGCGTCCCCTGCGCCTGGGCAGCTGGTCAGCGTCGCGAAGACGGTGTTGTGGTCGATCCAGATGCCTACCGGGAACTGGTCAGGGTTCGAGGAGTCACCGGAAACCCCGATGGCGTCGGAGGCCTCGCCGCCCGGCAGAAGGCCGATCGTCATGTTGCGGATGATGATGTTTCGCGCGTTGCCAACGACCGAAATGCCGAAGTTGGCGCTTGAGCCGTTGGCGCCCTGGATGGTGATGTCGCTCTTGCCCTTGATCTCAACGATGTTCGCCGGCTTGCGCCACTGGGTGCACGGGTCGGTGATGCTGGCGAAGTTGAACTGGCCGGTGTAGTTGATGACGAGCCCACCGCTGCCGCTGTAGGCGTTGATGGCTGCGCGCATCTGCTCTGGCGTGCTGACGCTGACGGGTGTGCGGTTGCCGCCACCCGTAGTGCCGGAGGCATAGCCCATGGCCTGGGCGTTGGCGGTGCTGCTGAGCGCGATGCCCAGTGCGAGAGGGCTGAGGGCGAGCGCAAGCGCTCGTGCGACCAGTCGATTGTCGATTTTCATGTGGGTGTCCTTTGCGAAAGTGATGCCCGTGATCCGGGCTGGGTGGCTGCTTTCGAACGGGTTTGCAACCCTGCAGAACAGTGCGCCATGGGCGCAGCGCAGTTGACGCTCCATGGCTACCGGTACTGGATGGCAGTGCAGCAGATCGAAAGAGCCTGAAGAAACCAGATACTCGTCTGTCGGAAGTGCTTGAGTTGTGCCGCAAGAATCACGCTCGCGAATCCATCCGCTGAACCGCTGCGAGGGCTGTGTTGGCTGTATGACTTCGCTGTGGGCGAGGCTTCACGGACCACATCGGGACGCACCCTTGTGCGGGCCTTGCGAGTTCAGCGTCTTGCAGATCACTTGAACTGATTTGGCGCAGGGGTGATTGGTCCTCGTGTGGCAAACACCCTTGCCGTCTGCCAACTGCGAACGGGCTTCGACGAGCCCTCGCCGCCCTTCTGGGAGCTGTGTGTCTCATTGATTCTGGTGCCGCCTTCGGCGGAGCCGCGGCGGACTGGGGCTTCTGGAGAGCGTCTGAGGTCGATCGCAGTCCCTGGCGGAGGTGCAGCTGGCCCGCCCGCCAGGGACAAGGACAGTGGCTCAGTTCTGCCGCGAGCACTTGTTCGGGTTGCCGCCCGGATCGCTGCCGAATGCCGCGACGGTGCAGGCGACGCTGTTGCCAACACCGACGAAGCGCAGCACCCAGTTGCCTTTGCGGCCGAACGCGACCCAGCCGCTACCGCCACTGACCTGGCAAGTGCCGTTCAAGTCCGCGCACTTGCTGAAACCGCTTGGGTAGTCGCCGGTCCCCGAGAGCGCCGGCGGCGTGCCGCCACCGCCCGAGGAACTGCTGGATGAGCTGCTCGACGAGCTGCTGCCCGAACGCGCCGCTGAAGCCACATTCGAGTTGGTGACCACACCATTGGTGGTGTTCTTGATCGAGTAGTAGTACGTGGTGCCTGCGTTGGCGCTGGTATCGCTGTAGCTGCGGATGGTCGAGCCCACCATCCCGATCCGCACGCGGCCGGCGGGATCAGGATCGGTGTCGCGATAGACCTCCTGTGCGGCGAGGGTCAGGTTCACCGGCGACCAGCTCAGATTGATGGCGCTGCTGGTGCCGCTGGCGCTCAGGTTGATCGCGGCCGACGGGCTGGACGAGCTGGAGCTGCTCGACGAACTGGAGCTGCTTGAGGAGCTTGAGGAACTCGACGATGAGCTTCCGCCGGTGCCGCAGCTCGGCGCGGTGGTCGCGAGGTTCTTGCCGGCACCGGCGGTGGCGAATACCAGGCATTTGACTTGCGCAGCGGGCGCGATCGCCATCGTGTAGCCGAGCGAGCCCGGGAACGCGCGCGTGGTCTGCCAGTTGGTGGCGTTGACCGTGCTGCTGTTGGCGGAGCTCCAGGTGATGCCCTGGCCGACAAAGTTGTTGCGCAGGTCCCAGTAGCCGATCTGTGAGCTGTCGCGCGAGGTCACCGGATTGGCCACGTTCTCGAAGTAGTTGGCCTCGATCAGCGAGATGCCACCCATGCGGATGTTGATGCCCGAGGTTGCTACGTTGCCGAAGTAGTTGTTGGCGATGTGCGACAGGCCGAAGCGCTGCAGCGGCAGCCGCGCCTGCACATTCTCGAAGCGGTTGCGGTAGTAGGTGGTGCGGGCCACATCGTGCTCGGTGAAGCTATCGGTATGGCCGTTCAGCGCCACCTTCTGATAGTTGTGCACGTGGTTGTAGGAGATCGTTACCCGGTTGGCGCCACGCTTGATGTCGATGCCGCCGTCGAAGCTGGCGTCGCCTGCGCCGGGGCAGCTGGTCAGCGAGGCGAAGATGGTGTTGTGGTCGATCCAGACTCGCGAGGGGATGCGGCCGGTGCCGCGGCCTTCGACGGTGATCGAATCGGCGCCTTCGCCGCCCGGCAGCAGGCCGATCGTCATGTTGCGGACGATGATGTTCTGCGAGTTGCCGACGATGAAGATGCCAAAGTTCGCCGAAGAGCCATTGGCGCCCTGGATGGTGATGTCGCTCTTGTCCTTGATCTCGACCACGACCGGATCTTTGCGCCACTGCGCGCAGACATCGGTGATGCTGGCGAAGTTGAAACTGCCGGTGTAGTTCAGCACCAGGCCACCGCTGCCGCTGTAGCTGTCAAGCGCTGCGCGCATGGCCTCCGGGCTGTTGACGTTGATGGGTGAACTGCCGCCGCCGCCGGTGGTGCCAGTGGCGTAGCCGACCGCTTGAGCATGTGCGGCGCCGGTGGCGCCGAGGCAGACGAGAAGCGCAAGGCTCCGCGCCAGAACTTTCGTGCTGGTGTTCATGAGTGTTTCCCGAATGTGGATAGGCCCCTGTGCCTGCTCTGCTGTCAGTGCTTGGGCGTGCGCTTTACTTCGGCACGAATGACGCTGCGGAGCCCGTACAGTTCAGGGCTTTTGACCACCGGTGTCAAATTGCAACGCAATATGGCCTGATAAGCTTGATGGAGGCCGCAGTTCGCAGTTTGCGAATGCGCAAACTGCGCAACTGCAGCATGTTCACATCCGCGAATTCCAGAACAAAATGCGGTGCGAACAGTTGGCAGAGGTGCCAAAACGGCGGAGTCGGCTGACGCGACCTGCCGCATCGAGCGCATCGGGGCTATGAGCCGAAGACCAATGCTTGAGGCCGCGGATTGGCGCAGGGTCAACAGGCGTGGACTCGAGAGTCCGACGGCAGATGCACGCAGGGAGCGCCCGAATCGCGAGCGCTCCTGGTGGGCGAGGTCGCCGCGCGCGCTCCGCCAAGCGCGCGTGCGGCGTGGTTCGGCATCAGCTGGCCGCCGTATGCGGCTCAGCTCGCCTTGACCTCGATGGCGTCAAGTGCGCCGTCGAAGCCCTCGATCGTCTCGGTGTGCTCATCCATCGAGAACTTCACCGGCAGCTGGATCCAGGCGTCGACCGGCCGCCCGTCGCGCAGGGCGGGGTCGAAGGTCCAGCGCTCGACCGACGCCGAGGCCGCCTGATCGAGCCGCTGCGAGCCCGAACTGTGGGCGATTTCGATCTGCTGAGGGCGGCCATCGGCTGCCACCCTCACCCTCAGAATCACCACGCCGTGCTCGCGTGCCACCACTGACTCCTTGGGGTAGGCCGGCGCAGTCATGCTGCGATAGCTGACCTCACGGTCGGATACTTTTGGCGGTGCGTGGGGCGCCGACGCCGGTGGCGCAGCGGCAGCGGCGGATTGTGCGGGCGGTGCAGGTGGGTTCGTCGGGGCGTGCGGCATCGGTGGCTGAGGTGCCGCAGGCGGTGGCGCCGGCATCGGCGGTGCAACTTCACCGGTGCTGATAGAGAAGCTGATCGGCACCAGAGCACGACTGGGCGCATTCTCACCGCCACTGCGCGCGCTGTTGAAGGTCCAGCCCTTGACTGCCTCAGCCGCGGCCGCGTCCAGCAGCTCCGAGCCGGAGCTCTCGTTGATGCTGACCTCTTCCGCACGGCCATCCGTACCAATCAGAACTTCAAGCGGCACATTGCCCGCCTGACGCGCGCGAAGGGCTGCCACCGGATAGCGCGGTGGCTTCATTGCGCGGACGCTGGCGTCGGCCTCGGGCGCCGTGTTGGGTGTAGTCACAATTCCCGGTTGCAGGCGGCGTGGTGCGTCCGTCGCGGCTGCGACTGGCGCGTTTTCCGCCGCTGCAGCCGACTTGGACGCCTCATCCGCGGCTGCGGGGTTCACGGTCAACTGCAGCGCCAACGCGATGCTGCCATCGGCGTCCGCAACTTCCACGCCGCCCTGCTGGCCGGCCTCCAGCAGCAGGCGCGGCGAGCTCATGAGTTCGCCGTCTCGGCTCAGGCGCAGGTCAACACGATAGTGGTTCTCGCCGTCTGCGACGGTGCGGAGTTCGGCCTCCCATTCCGCACCGGTCTCATCAGTCAGTCGAAAGCCATGCGCGTCGCCTGCCGGCGATATCAGATGCGGACGCTGTACCGGGCCGCCGCCTGCCGAAACTTCAATGCGCGTAGACAGCAGTTCCGGCGTGGTGGCACTCGGCGTCTGTTTGGCCCAGGCCAATCCAGCTGCGGCAGCGGAGATGCTGAATGCGAGCGCCGCGCCGACCAGCAGGCGACGCGCGGAGGGGAGGGGACGGCTGAGCATGGCGATGCGCTCCTTCAAGGGATGGGTGCCGAAGGCCGGGCAGGCCAGCGGTGCTGCGGGTGAATTGTTCGGGCTGCCGAGCAGGGCGTCGGCGTAGATGCGCCGTGCATGCGGATGCAGGCCGAGCACGCGTGCGTCACAGGCGAGTTCCTGATCGAGCCGGAACCGCCGGTAGGCCAGACGGAGCAACGGGTTGAACCACTGCAATGCGCCGAGCAGGGCGAACAGGGCGTTCCAGAGCACATCGCCGCGTTCTGCATGGACGCGCTCGTGGGCGATCACCAGGGCCTGTTGTTCAGGGCTGAAGCGCTGCTCGAAGTCGGCCGGAAGCACCACCTTCGGGCGCAGGCCCACCACTGCCGGCAGCCCATTGCGTGTTTCCGCAATCAACACACCATCGGGCCGCGTGCGCAGGCGGCCGAGGCTGGCGCGAAAGCGGCGTTGCTGGCGCCAGAGCATCCACAGAGTGATCGCTGCGCCGACCGCCCACAGCACCAGCAGCACCGGCGCGAGCGCGAGCAGAGGTTCGGCGGGAGCCTCCAGCAGAGGTTGCGGTGCACCGATGATGACGCCCGGTTCGGCACCGATCAGCTGTACCGCGGCGGGCGCACGCTCCGGGGCCGGCAGCAGGACCCCCAGCACGCTGGCGGGCAACAGCAGCCACATGAGGTAGCTGATCCGCGCGCCGAACAGCTGTCGACAGTGCTTGCCCGCCAACAGCATCAAAACGCAGGCCGCGCTGACGGCCAAGCTGACTTCAATCGCTTGGATCAGCAGTGTATCGGTCAGGGCATTCATCAGCGCTTCCTCGGCGTGGCTGCCTTCGGGGTCTGATCGGCGCGGTCTGCCTGGTCGAGCAGGGCACGCAGAGCGGCGATGTCTTCTCGGCTGAGGCCACCGTCCTGCTGGAACTGCGCCACCAGGGGCGCCAGCCGACCGCCGAACAGACGTTCCAGCAGACTGCTGCTCTGGACGCGCACCCAGTCTTCGCGTCGCAGCAACGGCGTGTACAGATAGCGGCGACCATCACGGTCTGCTTCAATCGCGCCCTTCTTCAGCAGGCGGTTGAGCAGGGTCTTGATGGTCGGCTCCTGCCAGTGCTGGGTACTGCTGAGCACTTCGATCACTTCTTCAGCCGTGCGCGGGCTGCCCGCCCACAGCACCTCCATGACCACGGATTCAGCGTCGCTGATCTGCATTTCGTTTACCTTTGTAATCGACGATCAAAGATTACGCCTGTAATTCACTCTGTCAAGCGTGCCGGTGTTCCGACATAGCGGGCGTATGGGACGAAGGCCGGTGCTGATTTCCGCTTGGCCTGAGGTGCCGAACTCAGGCCCGGGCGCGGCTGGTCGAGGCTGCATCCAACGGGCCCGGCTACTCGAGATCCCAGGTCTTGGTGCGAAGCTGTCGCGCTTGGCATTCCACCGCCGCCACTTCGCGTAGCGACCCGTTGCCACGGCGCCCGTGAGTCATCGCCAGTAGCCGGCGTGGTAGTTCTGCCGTGAGGGCGCTGTCAAGCAGGCTTCAGCGCGCCGGGCGCTTGAACACCACGAAGATCACCAGATCCTCTTCGCCCTGCTGGCGCATGCCGTGGCTGTCGCCGTTGCGGGTGAGGATGGCATCGCCGGCAACGACCGTGCGCAGCTCGCCGTTGAGGCTCAATTCGCCGCGGCCGCTTAGGACGTAGTAGATCTCGTCCTTGTCGTTGACGTGCTCGCCGATGGTGGCGCCCGGATGCAGGGCGCGCTTGCGGAACACCAGGTCGAAGCCGTCGGCCTGTTCGAAGAAGGGGAAGGCAGTGGTCTCGCCCAAGCCTTCGTGTGGGCCGGGCTGACGCACCGCGAGGTCGGCTTCGCGCTCGACATAGGAGTCGGCGCGCCTGTCGTTGGCACGGGCTTCGGTCGCGACCGAGGTCGCGAGCGTCACCCCCAGGAGTGCCGCCGACAGGCGCGCGGACATGGGTGAGCGGGGACGGCAGCCAAGCTCGGTGGCCTGCCGATCGAGCTCGATAGTGCTGGAGGCCCTCGCCGTCCGCGGCTCGGCAATCGACACCGCGCGAATCAGCCCCGACGCGCGCCACGCAGTCTGTTCGGTCGCTGTGCAGTCCACGCGATCGAGCCTCCAGTGATGAATCCGCCGACAGCGCTGGTGTTGCTGTGCAATACCCGCGCACTGTCGGCTTTGCGTAGAACTCCAAAGCCCGGCCGGCCGCCGAACTTCAAGCCTTGAGAACGCCTTCGATGTAGCTGGCCATGGCGGCGTCCTGGCAGTTCGGGAAGAACAGTTCCTGGAACTTCTCGCCGGCCACGGCCGCCTTCAGCAGATCCTGATCGACTTCCTTCAGCACGGTCAGCATGTCCTTGCATGTGGTGGCTTTGACCTGGGCCAGAATGCCGCGGTTCTTGGCCATGATCGCCGCGCGCTCCTTCGGGTAGCCCAGGCCGCGCTCGCCGTCGAACAGCTTGCGGTAGCAGTCCTGCAGGTTCAGCTCGGCGGCCCAGCCGAAGCCTTTCGCATACGGCATCGAGATCGCGTTGCCATCGTTGATCTGGCCGAACAGAAAGGCATCGGTGGGGTCGATGACCAAGCCGCAGAACACGCCCGGCATCGCGTTGCAGGCCAGCATCGAGCCCATGCCGGTGCCGCAGCCGGTGACCACGAAGTCGACAGCCTTGGAGTTCAGCAGGATGCCTGCCAGCAGGCCGTTCATGACGTAGGTCAGCGAGGCCTTGTCCTCGGCCGAGTACATGCCGTAGTTGAAGACCTTGTGACCCAGCGGCTCGGCGACCGTCTTCAGCGCAGTGACGATGATCTCGTTCTTGGCCGCCTGGCTGTTTTCGGTGATCAGGGCGATTTTCATGGGGTGTTCCTTGTCGGGGGGCGACGCGCACTGCGTCAGAGGGAGGACGCTACAGACGGCGCGATTGCGCCAGCCTGCGCCGGGCACTGCGCCCGACGCGTCGGTTGATGGGTTGATCAGCGCGCCAGCCAGCCGCCATCCACGGCCAATACCGTGCCGTGCACGTAGTCAGAAGCCGCTGAGGCGAGGAACACGGCGGCACCGGCCAGATCGTCCGGCGTGCCCCAGCGTCCAGCCGGAATGCGCGCGAGGATGTCGCGGTTGCGGCCCTCGTCGGCGCGCAGCAGGGCGGTGTTGTCGGTGGCCATGTAGCCGGGCGCGATCGCATTCACGTTGACACCCTTGGCCGCCCACTCGTTGGCGAGCAGCTTGGTGATGCCGGCCAGCCCGGATTTGCTGGCGGTATACGAGGGCACCCGGATACCGCCCTGGAAGCTCAACATCGAGGCGATATTGATGATCTTGCCGCCGCCCTGGGCGATGAAATGGCGCCCGGCCGCCTGGCACAGGAAGAACGCCGACTTGAGATTCAGGTCGATCACTGCATCCCAGTCGGCCTCGCTGAAGTCGACCGCGTCCGCGCGCCGGATCATGCCGGCATTGTTCACCAGGATATCCAGACGCCCCAGCGTGGCGAGGGTCTCTTCAATGATACGCGGGATCGGCTCCAGCGAGGTCAGGTCAGCCTGCACATGCACGAAGCGCCTGCCGAGTGCCTGCACCTTTGCGGCGGTGTCGTCAGCACCGGAGCTGCTGACCGCGGCGATATCGGCGCCGGCTGCGGCCAGCGCCAACGCGATGCCTTGGCCGAGGCCTTTGTTGGCGCCGGTGACCAGCGCGGTCTTGCCTTCAAGACTGAACGGATTTCCCACGAATGCATCTCCCTGTTGCGAGGCGTCTGCCCATCGAGCTTCAACCGAGGCGGGTGGAGCAGGCCGAGCGTGCGCCGACATGGCGGGCGCTGTGCTGCCCGGCACGCGTCTCTGTGTGGCCCGAATGACTACCGGTGTCATTCTGGCCGGGAAAACCGGGGACGGCAAGCTGTGGCGCAGCATCCGAGGGGAATGGCTCGATTGATTCAACCACGCACCAGCCCACGCACACCCGCCGGAGACATGAAGGTCGGCCTGCGTCACGAGGTCGAAAACCGCGCCGGCGCGGGCTCGCCTAAGCGTGCTTGATCGGCCGTCGGCAGGGCGACCAGCACGCAGCCGTGGTCACTGCCATGGATCACGCTGAACCCGGGACGCATGTCGCGCAGCAGGCCGCGTACGCGTTGCTCGTCGAGAAAGCCGAGGTGGCCGTGTACGCGAACCAGATCCGGTGATTCCTCGATGACCCAGGTCGGTGCCCAGCGCCGCTCGATCGCCTCGAACAGCGGGATCACGCACAGATACATCGCCAACATCGCCATCGGGGTTCCGAGCAGCACGGCGACCGCGAGACGCGGCGCCAGCGTCATGTCGCTGCCGTGCTCCAACGCAATGAAGGCCGCGATCGCAGCGGCGCAGCACGACAGCAGGATCGCGAAATGCAGCAAGCCGGTCAGCAGCGCGCGGCGCTTGTCCAGTTGTGCCAGCCGCTGCTGGGCAGGCGGCTGTCCCGCGGCGGGTTGGCGGGGTGTGGGTAGTGGCAGCACTGCGATGAAGCCAAGCGGGTGGGCGTGCACCATAGGATGCTGCGCGCGGGCAAATGCTTGGACTGTTTCACCGTTTGGGCAGCGCGTGCCCGCGTTGACCATTTATCACAGGGCCGTGCCGCCGCCTGTGCGGGTGGCAGCGCAGCGGCGCGACGGTCGGCCGCCTAAGCGGCGGCGCTCGAATGCGGTGGCTGGGTCGAGTCGCGCACCACCAGATGCGGGCTGACGGTAAACGCGGCCGGCGACTCTTTCGAACGCGGCCAGTCCTTGGCGAGCAGCAGCCCGGTGGCCTGGCGGCCGAGATCGCGCACCGGCAGATGGATGGTGGTCAGCGGCGGCCACAACTGGCTGGCGAGCGGGCTGTCGTCGTAGCCCACCACCGAAAGATCGCCGGGAATCGACAGCCCCATCCGCAGCGCGGCCTTGTAGACGCCGGCGGCCATTTCGTCATTGCAGGCGAAGATCGCACTCGGTCGCGGCGATTGCCGCAGCAGGGCCTCAGCGCCGGTGACGCCGGATTCAAACGTGTAGCCGCCTTCATAGATGCAGTCCTCGCTGAGCTTGATGCCGCGGCGACTCAAGCCCTCGATGAAGCCACCGCCGCGCTCGATCGATGATCGATAGCGCTTGGGCCCGGTGATCAGACCGAACTGTCGATGGCCCAAGGACTCCAGATACTCGGCAACCTCACCGCCGGCACGGCGGTCGTGGGTCAGCACCATCCGCGTCGGCTCGTCCAAGGGCACCGAGGCGATGCGCACGTAGCGCACTTCAAGCTCCTGCAGTGCGTCGGCCAGTGCCTGATCTTCGGACACGCGCGGGATCAGGATCACGCCGTAGAGTTTCTGCCGCTGTACAAAGCGCTTGATGCCCTCGATGTAGTCGGATTGCTTGCTGTCGCACGGGTGCACCACCAGCTCGAAGCCGGAGTCGCGGAGCGCATCGAGTGCGCCGTACTGCATGTTGACGATGTACTGCGCGGTCGGGTTGTCGAACACCAGGCCGATCAGGAACGCATGCCGAAACGCCAGGCCGCGCGCCTGCGGATCGGGCGTGTAGCCCATTTCCTCCATCAGCGCCTGCACCTTGTCGCGGGTTTCCGGGTGGACCAGTTCGGAACCGTTGATCACTCGCGATACAGTTTTCTTCGACACGCCCGACAGCCGGGCGATGTCGTTGATGGTGGTCTTCCCCTGCGCTGCTTTGGCCTTGGCCTGCGGCGCCGCGGATTCAGTGGTGTCGCTGCGCGGAGTTTTTGGGCTAGGGCTCATCGTGTGGTTCGCTGGAAAGGTGGCCCGATTCTAGCCCCGCGGCGAACCCCGGCGGGGCTTCATTTCAGCGCGGCCGGCAGCCACAGCGACAGGGCCGGGAACAGCGCCACCAGCAGCAGCACCAACGCGGCGGCGCCGTAGAAGGGCCAGATCGTGCGCAGGGCTTGACTGACCGGGATACGTCCGATCGCTGCGCCGACAAACAGGACCGAGCCGACCGGAGGCGTGATAAGGCCGATGCCACCGGCCAGGATCAGCACGACGCCGAAGTGGATCGGATGAATCTCGAAGGCCTTGGCGACCGGCAGGAAGATCGGCGTGCAGATCAGGATCAGCGGTGCCAGATCCATGAAGGTGCCGAGCAGGAGCAATACGATCACGATAAGCAGCAGCACGCTCAGCGGCTCGCTCGCCATGGCGCGCAGGGCTTCGACTGCAGCTGCAGGCACCTCCAGATAGGCCAGCAGCCAGCCGAACAGGCCGGCTGAGGCGATCACGAACAGGATGCTTCCGGTGGTGCGCGCCGCATGCATGCAGGCATCCAGCAGGGCGCTGCCGCGCAGGGCGCGGTAGGCGAACACGGTGATCACCAGCGCGTACACCACGGCAATGGCCGCGCTCTCCACCGCGGTGAAGATCCCGGCGCGGATGCCGAAGAAGATCAGCAGCACCAGCAGCAGGCCGGGCAGGGCCGAGACCAGCCGCACCAGAACCATCCTGAAGCCGGGGAACGCTTCGACCGCATAGCCACGACGGCGCGCGATGAACCAGCCGGTGATCATCATCGCCAGCGTCAGCATCAGCGCCGGCACGATGCCTGCGGCGAACAGGTCGGCAATCGAGAGCCCGCCACCGGCCGCGGCCGAATACAGGATCAAGTTGTGCGAAGGCGGCACCAGCAGCGCCACGAGGGCGGCGCTGACGCTGACATTGACCGCGAAATCGCGATCGAAGCCGCGCTTGACCATCTGCGGAATCATCGCGCCGCCGACCGCGGACACATCGGCAATCGCCGAGCCGGACACGCCGCCGAAGAACAGGTTCGACAGCACATTGACTTGGCCGAGGCCGCCGCGGATGTGGCCGACCAGGGCTGACGCGAGGCCGATCAGACGCTCGGAGATGCCGCCGCGCAGCATCAGCTCGCCGGTGAAGATGAACAGCGGAATCGCGATCAGCGATACCGCACCGCTACCGGCTGCAAGCTGCTGGGTGGCGAGAATCAGCGGCAGGTCGAGATGCAACAGCACCAGCACCGAGGCGGCGGCCAGCGCGTACGCAACCGGCACGCCGGCGAACAGCAGCAGACCGAAGGCCAGAAACAGCAGGGCGATGGCCATCAGTGGGTCTCCAGCGGGGCGCGCAGCAGATGCGGCAGTGAGAACAGAGCCATCAGCGCGCCGCCGAGGCTGAGTGGAAAGTAGGCGCTGCTCTGCGGCAGCGGTGCGCCCGCCATGTGCACGTCGAGCCCATCGAGCGCCAGCTGCATGCCAAACACCGCAAGCAGCAGGCCGATCAGGATCACGATCAGCGCCGACAGCCGCGAGAACAGTCGCTGACCCGGCTTGGGCAGCAGCAGCACCAGCAGAGGAAAGCTGAAATGGCTGCGTGCATGAACGCCTGATGCGGCGCCAAAGGCCAGGGTAGTGGTCAGGCAGATCAGGGTCACCGGCTCGCTCCAGCTTGGCGAGGCATTGAAGGCGTAACGGGCGAGCACCTGCCAGCCCTGGGTAATGACCATCCCGAACAGGCCGAATGCCGCCATCACGGTGGCGGCGCGAGCGATGGGTGCGAGTGCGCGATCAAGCGGATTCTGTGGGGCAGCGCTGTCGTTCATGCCTGTGCCTCGGCTTCGATGCGGTCGACCAGGGGCGCGACCTCGGGATGGGCTCGATAGCGCGCCAGCACCGGCGCCGCGGCGGCGCGGAAGGCTTCGATATCGACGCTGTTGATCTGCACGCCGGCGGCCAGAACGGCTTCGCGGGCGCGCGCTTCGCTCGCATCCCACTCTTGGCGCATCACCGTCATCGAGCGCTGCGCCAGGCTGCGCAGCAGCTGCTGGTCGTCGCCGCTGAGTGCGTCGAAGTTGCGTTTTGACATCAGCAGGAAATCGGGCGCGTAGGAATGTTCGGTCTCTGACCAGAACTGAGCGATCTCGAACTGGCGGCTGCTGTGGAAGCTGCGGATGTTGTTCTCGGCGCCGTCGATCAACCGCGTTTCCAGCGCCGAGAACACCTCGCCGAACGGCAGCGGGGTCGGGTTGGCGCCGAGTGCACCCATCAGCTCCAGAAAAATGTCCGAAGGCGGGACGCGCAGCTTGAGTCCGGCGAGATCAGCCGGCGTGCGCAGCGGGCCGCGGGTGTTGTACATGCTGCGCGAGCCGCAGTCGTAGATGGCCAGCCCGATCAGGCCGCGCGCTTCGAAGCCGGCCAGAATCCGCGCGCCGACTTCGCCATCGATCAGCGCGCGCAGCTGGGTTTTGCTGCGGATCAGATAGGGCAAGCCGAGCGCGATCGTGCGTGGCCAGCCATTGTTGAGCGCGCCGGAATAGACGCGGGTGATGTCGATCGCGCCGAAGCGGGCCATATCGATCTGATCGTTCTCGCGGCCGAGCTGGCCGGAGTGATACACGCGCAGGCTCAGACGCCCGGCAGTTTCGGCCGCAAGCTGCTCGCCGATCCAGCGCACCGCCTGCACGGTCGGGTAGTCGCTGACGTGGACATCCGTGGTGGTCAGCGTGTGCGTCGCGGTTGCGCCGGCCCAGGGCGCGCAGCCGAGTGCCGCGGCTGCGCCAATGCCGCCGAGTACACGGCGACGGCTGATGCGATCAATCATCGAAGCTGCTCCTTCGCAGTTGCAGTGGCCGGCACCGCGTGGCAGTGCAGCTCGCCCAGGCCGTCAAACACGAGCCGGGAAGACTGCCCGGCAAGGATGTCGTGGATGCCGGTGGCAGCACCGGTCGACACGATCATTCCGGCTTTCAGCGGATGCCCGCGGCGGGCACCGCGATTGAGCGCGAACGCCAGCGCCGCCAGCGGACCGCCGGGCAGGTGCAATGCACCGCCACGGCCGACCTGCATGCCCTCGACCCAGGTCGCGCAGACCAGACTGTCCCAGCTGCGCTCGCGCCAATCACCGATCACCGGGCCGAGAAACACGGCGGCGTTGTTGCCGAAGTCGGACACCACCACCGCCGGGCCCAGTTCATTGATCGTAGCGAGCGGGCTGCCGGCCAGCTCGATGCCGATCCGCAGTTCGCCCGCCAGTTCGGCGGCCTGCTGCGGAGTGAAATCGGTCTTGTCGATCGGCGCATCGGCGCCAAGCACGAACACGTACTCGGCCTCGACCGCGGCGAAGCCGCCGGCGATCACCGGCAGCTCGGCGATCTGATCTGCCGTCAGCGTGTGCAGTCGATGCGCGAACACCGGTCCCATGATGCGGTCCTCGCCCATGCGCTCCAGCCAGACATCGGGAATGCGCCCGACCTTCCAGCCGGCCACGCGATCCGGCCATAGTGCAATCGCCGCATCCTGGCGAGCATAGGCGGCGTCCAGCGACTGCGGCAACGGGCCCGGGTAGCCGGGCAGGGCCTGTGCGGCGAGGCGCGCGGCAACAAAGTGCGCGGCGATCTCACGGCTCAGTTCGAGGGGTTCAGATGCGGCAGGATTTGGCTTCACTCGGGGCTCCGGAATGCGGCCCGCAAGGCGCTGGCAGGCGCCCCGCGTGGGTGGAATGTTGTATAAGGGAAACCGGTGTCATTTACAACGAGCGCTGCAACAGCGCCAAGCTTCAGACCACACGGAGGAGGGAAATCACGATGTTCAGAAACCTTCGCATCACCTTGGCGACGAGTACTCGAGGCCACAGGCGATTCCGTGCAGCAGCGCTGCTGCTGGCTGGCATCAGCCTGCTGCCGTTGCCAGCATCTGCGGCCGAGCCGACGCTGGCGTTTCCCGGCGCTCAGGGCTGGGCTGCGCAGACGCCCGGCGGGCGTGGCGGGCAGATCCTGCGCGTCAACACCCTCGCGGCCGAGGGCCCGGGCTCCTTGCTTGAGGCGCTGAAAACCAGCGGCCCGCGCGTGATCGTGTTCGAGGTGGCTGGCGTGATTGATCTCAAGCTGCGCGAGATTCCGATCAGCGAGCCCTATCTCACCATTGCTGGCCAGACCGCGCCCTCGCCGGGCATCACCCTGATCCGCGGCGGCCTGACGATCGCGACCCACGATGTGGTGATTCGCCATCTGCGCATCCGCCCGGGCGAGGGCGGTCTGCGCAAGGATGCCGGCTTCGATATCGATGCCATCACCACGTTGGGTGGCGCACGCGATGTGATCATCGACCACAACTCGATGACCTGGGCTACCGACGAGAACCTGTCCTCGTCGGGCACGCGTTTCGTCGGCGAGACGCCCGACGAATGGCGGCGCAATGTCAGCCACCGCATCACCTTCAGCAACAATCTGCTGGCCGAAGGCCTGGCCCATTCGACCCATGCGAAGGGCGAACACAGCAAGGGCAGCCTGATCCATGACAACGTCAACGACATCCTGATCGTCGGCAATCTGTACGCGCACAACTACGAGCGCAGCCCCTTGTTCAAGGGCGGTGCGCGCGGCCAGTTGATCAACAATCTGATCTACGACCCCGGTCAGCGCGCCGTGCACTACAACCTGATCGCCCAGGAATGGGTCGGCCGCGAGTATCAGCTTGGCCAGCTGTCCCTGCGTGGCAATGTGCTGCGCGGCGGGCCGTCGACCGAGCCGCTGGCGTTCTTCATGCTGGGCGGCTCCGGCGATGTCGAACTGTTCATGGACGACACCATTGCGGTTGACCGCATCGGCCAGCCGCTGCCGCTGATCGGTCGCTACAGCACCGGCCGGGCGCAGATCATCGAGCTCAAGCGCGCACCGGCTCTGCCGCAGGGCGTCAAGCTGCTGCCGGCGATCGACGTGCAGGACGCGGTGATCGAGAACGCCGGCGCGCGGCCCTGGGACCGTGACGACATCGATCGTCGCATCGTCGCCAATGTGATCGAAGGCCGTGGCGCGATCATCGACAGCGAAACCGAAGTCGATGGTTACCCGGCGGTGCCGGAAGTGCGTGCGCCCTTCGTCGAGGCCGATTGGGACCTCACCACCATGGAGCCGCTGAAAGCGCTGCCGCGGCGTCCGCCACCACGTTGATCGCAATGCAGCGCCGGCGCGTTTCACCGCGCCGGCGCCTGCAGTTTTGTTGCCAGCGGATGGCCGCTCTCACGCAGCGCCTGCGCCACCGCTTCCGCCACCGCACGAGCGCCGGCGGGTGAGAAGTGGGTGTCGTCCTGCAGGCCCTGCGGGTAGTTGGGATGCGCGGCCGGCGCAAGGTGCAGGAACAGCGCAGCAGAGGCCGCAGGCCCGGCGTTCACGAGCACCGCGCTGCTGAGCGCCTCGGCATCGATCAGTGGCACATCGAGCTGCTCGGCCAGCGCGCGCACGCGCTGCGGGTACTCGCCATGGCTGGGCTGCAGTTCGCCCGCGGCATCGAAGCGTCGCCGCGCGACCGGCGTCAGCAGCACCGGCTCGGCGTCGGCCGCACGCACGTCGGTGACGAAGCGCGCCAGATTGGCCTGGTAGTCATCGGCCGGGGTGTAGCGATCGAGCTTGTGTTCGGATGCGTCGTTGTGGCCGAACTGGATGAACACCACGTCGCCTGGCGCCAGCGTGTCGAGCAGAGCCTGCCAGCGGCCTTCCTCGATGAAGGTTCGTGTGCTGCGGCCGTTCATCGCGCGATTGATCACCAGCACTTGGCCGGGCGCGAACAGGCCGGCCAAGGCCTCGCCCCAGCCGGTTTCGGGGCGCTTTTCCGGCAGCTTGTCGGACAAGGTCGAATCACCGGCGAGATGCAGGCGCAGCGGTTCGGCGTGCGCGCCGGAAAGCAGTGCCAGACTTAGCAGACTCGCCTTCAGCAACAGGATGGGTAAGCGGTAGTGCATGCGCGGGCCTCATCGGAGGGGCATGGAACTCAGCAGCGCCCACTCATGGCCGGGACTCGCCGGCAATCGAGCGGAAGCGCAAAAAAATGGCCGCCGCGGGAAGTCGGCGGCCAGAACATGGCCCAGGCCGGGGAGGACCGGGCCAAGTGCCGCATCAACCCGGCGCTGCGATCCCGCGCATGGAAGCGCGGGGGCGCGAGCAGGTGGGGAGGGGGATGCTGGCTATCAAAAAGTGAGGGCGTCCCTGCGGGCGACCCCGCTGCAGCGCGGACCGGTGGGAGAGAAGCGCACCGGTCCGCACTGTTTGCTGCGTTCTGGAGCGGAGCGTTCTGGCTCACAGCGTCCTGATTCAGGGCGCCTGAACCCGAGCGGCTTCGATCAGAACTTCACGCGGACGCCGACGATGTAGACCCGGCCAGTCTGGTGATAGACGTTGACGCGGTCGCCGACCGAATCCACCCACTGGTCGTTGAACTCGTTGGTCAGGTTCAGACCCTCCAGCGTGAACTCGACCTTGTCGTTGAGCTGGAACGAGGCCGACGCATCCACCGAGGTGCTGGCCTTGGTGCCTTCGACATCGTTGCCGTCGCGGCCCGGGACTGTGGTCAGGAAGTCGTCGCGGTTGGACACCGACACACGGGCGCCGAAACGCTCGTCTTCGTAGTAGAGCGTAGCGTTGTAGGCGTTCTCCGACAGTCCGGTGAGGTTCTCGCGTGCCGCCAGCGCGCCGGTTGCGGTGACGTAGTCGATGGTCGACTCGACGTGGGTATGGTTCAGCTGGATACCGGTGTTGGCGAGTGCGCCCGGCAGGAAGGTGAACGGCTTCTGGAACGAGATTTCGTAGCCCTTCAGCGGGCCGCCGGCGGTGTTGACCGGGAAGGTGAACTCCCAGCTGTCCTGCGCCGAGGTGTTGGCCGGACGCAGGCTTTGCGGAATGCCGAAGGGGTTCTGATCGAAAGTGCCGGTCTGCCGCGTGGTCTGCACGAAGCTGTCGATGTCCTTGTAGAACAGCGCCAGCGACAGCAGGGACTCTTCGGCGAAATACCATTCCAGGCCGAGGTCATAGGTGGTGGCGCGGAACGGTTCCAGCAGCGGGTTCTGTCCGTTGATGCCGCGCGCCGAGCCCGACACGGTGATGTTCACGCCCGGGCTCAGACTGCCCAGGCCGGGACGCGACATCACCTTGGCGGCGCCGAAGCGCAGCAGCAGGTCTTCGTTCAGTTCCCAGCTCAGGTTGAGCGAGGGCAGCGTGTCGCTGTAGCTGCGGTCCACCGAGATGTTGGTGGGTACGCCGGCCACCAGACCAATGCCAACCGAATTCTGATCGGTGCGGACGTGGCGCACGCCGAAGCCGCCGGAGAAATTGCGGCCCAGCAGTTCGGTGTTGAAGTCGGCCTGCAGATAGCCGCCGAGGGTTTCTTCGGTGACGCTGCCGTTGTTGCCGCGGGCCGGGTCGGCCGACAGCGCGAACGTGCCGCAGTTGCAATAGATGTCGAACAGGTTGGCGAACGCATTCACGTCCGGGATCAGCCAGCTGCTTGGGGTGTTGCCGGGCACGCCCAGCCCGGCGAAGCCGATCAGCCGCGTCAAACCCGCCAGCGAGGTGCCTGCGGGCAGCGCCGGCACGGCAGTCTCGGAGGTGCGGCGGCGTTCGGTGGTGATGAAGTCGTAGTCCTTCCAGCTCACGCCACCCTTGAACGACCAGGTGTAGCTGGCGTCCCAGGTCAGGTCGACGCGGCCGGTGCGGTAGCCGTTGTCGGCAGTCTGCGGGCGCAGGCGAATCTCCGAGCCCTGACTGTTCGGCGCGGTGTTGAGCCAGCTCCAGTTGGCCGGGTTGGTGACGTCAAAACCGTAATCGATGATCGGCAGGCGATCGTTGCCGCGGTAGTCCCAGCTGTAGCCATTGCTGTTGGCGCGGTCGAGGGTGATGGTGGTCTGGATCGGATTGCGGAAGCGCGAATCCGACTCGCCGTACATCGCATCCAGGCGCAGGTTGTCGGTGAACTCGTGACTGAGCTCAAGGTTGAACTGATTGAAGCGCGTCACCAGCTCGTCGTAGCGCGATTCCGAGCGCAGGTCGACGCCGTCGAACAGGCCGTAGACGAGGTTGCCATTCGGATCCACCTGACCCTCGCGAACGCTGGTCTGCGGCTTGCCGTTGCCGGCGCGCGAGAAGCTCTGGCCCTGCAGGAAGTTCTCGCCGCGGGTGGCGTCGAACTTGGCATGCAGCATGTCGAAGTTGACCAGCGTGGCATCGCTGACCTGCCACTGCAGGGCAAGCGTGGCGCCCAGGCGCTCCTGATGGTGCTCGACCACGCCGTAGCGCGGCAGGCGCGGGTGGAACACGGTGGCGCCGCGGGCAGCCGCAAACGGCGAGTTGGCGTTGAAGTTGCCGTTCGCGGTGGAGGTGCTCCAGCGCACCGTGCTGTGGCCTTCTTCGATCAGATCGCGCTCACTCTGCGCGACTGACAGCAGGGCGCCGAAGCGACCGTCGCCCCAGGTGTTGCTGATCAGCGCCGCGGTGCGCGGATTGAAGTCGCCGGAAAGATCGCCATAGCTGGCCTGAGCCGAGCCGACCGCGGTGAACCCGTCATAGTCGAACGGGCGCGCGGTGCGCAGGTCGACCGTAGCACCCAGCGAGCCTTCATCCACATCGGCGGTGCTGGTCTTGCGCACCGTGATGCTGTTGAACAGATCGGAGGCGAAGACGTTGAAGTCGAAACCGCGGCCGCGATTGGCGCCACCCGAGGAATCGGTGCCGCCGCCGGTGGCCAGCGCTTCCAGGCCATTGATGCGAATGCGGGTGAACTGCGGGCCCAAGCCACGCACCGAGATGTTGCGGCCCTCACCTGCATCGCGGGTGATGGCGACGCCGGGGATGCGCTGCAGCGATTCGGCCAGGTTCAGATCCGGGAACTTGCCGATGTCCTCGGCCACAATCACGTCGACCTGACCGACCTCGGCGCGCTTGACGTCCAAGGCCTTGTTCAAGCTTGCGCGATAGGACACCACCACGGCATCAAGCTCGGTCGCTTCATCGCGGCTCGGAACCTGGGCTGCCCCATCCTGCGCGGACGCGCTGGCCATCATCTGCAGCCCGAACAACACAGCGGCAGTCAGCTTGGCGACGCTGAAGACTGGATTCACACGTGCACTCGTATTCACGAAATACTCCCTCCCCTCGGATGGCCTCCGTCCCGTGGGATCGGCGCCGGAATGTCTTTGACACCGGTAACATCTGGCGTGAGAAGATGGCCGTGACACCGGTGGACAGAAGCCTAGCAAGCAGCGCGCCGCAGCAACAAGCCAGGCAGTTCCAAGGTGGTTCTGGCCGGAACGCCTCAACTCAAGTTGCTGATAAGCAAGCCATACACTGCGAACGGGAGAGCGGGGGATGTTGATGTTTTGCATGCTGCACCGCAGCAACAGGCAACAAGTGCAGGGCGGATGTTCGAAGCAGCTTGAAGAGCGCTCTATTCGGTGCTCGGGAGTGAACCCATGAGCGCGCCGATCCTGTGCTTTGGCGAACTGCTGCTGCGCCTGTCGGCACCCGACCATGAGCGTCTGCTGCAGAGCCCGCGACTGGACGTGCATGTCGGTGGCGCCGAGGCCAATGTCGCCGCGGGTCTGGCCCAGCTCGGGCAGGCGGTGGAAATGCTCGGCCTGGTGCCCGAAGGCGCGCTCGGTGATGCGGCCCTGGGCGAG
Source organism: Aquimonas sp. (assembly GCF_044377145.1). NCBI lineage: Bacteria > Pseudomonadati > Pseudomonadota > Gammaproteobacteria > Lysobacterales > Lysobacteraceae > Aquimonas > Aquimonas sp. The sequence goes on along the minus strand of NZ_JBILJQ010000036.1, from coordinate 29,123 downwards.
CTGCGGCGGCTTGGCGTGGGCACGAGCCGCGTGCTGCGCGAGCCCGGCCGCATGGGGCTGTACTTCTTCGAGCAGGGCGCCATCCGACGGCCGAGTGAGGTGGTCTACGACCGCGCGGGCTCGGCGTTCGCGCAGGCGCCGGCGGCCCGCTTCGATTGGCCCGCCCTGCTGCAAGGCGGCAGTCGTCTGCATCTGTCGGGAGTTACCCCCGCGCTCGGTTTGGAGTCGGCGCGAACGGCGATCGCAGCCGCGCGTGCGGCGCGTGCTGCCGGGCTCAGGGTGTCTTTCGATGGCAACTTCCGCGGCAAGCTATGGCAGGCCTGGGGTGGCGATGCCGCCGTGCTGTTGAGGCCCTTGATGGCCGAGGCCGATGTGCTGTTCGCCAATCATCGCGATATCGCCCTGGTGCTGGGCGAGCGTTTCGAGGGGCTCAGCCCGACTCGCGCGTTCGCGGCCGCCGCGGAAGCCGCCTTCACCGCATTCCCGCAGCTGCAGCATTTCGCCGCCACGCTCCGCCTGTCCGAAGGCGTGGAGCAGCAGCAGCTCGGTGCGCTGATGGCCCTACGCGACGGCCAATTGATCGAAGCCCCGGCCTACACCCTGGCCGGCATTGTCGATCGCATTGGCGGCGGCGACGCCTTCGCCGCCGGCCTGCTGCACGGCCTGCACAGCGACTACCCGCCGCAGCAGTGTCTGCAGTTCGCGCTCGCCGCTGGCTGCTACAAGCACACCGTGCCGGGTGACATGAATCGCTGCAGTCTCGCCGACGTAGAGGGCTGGATGGCTGCCGAAGGCGCCGACGTCAGGCGCTGAGATCGGACACGCCCGACGCTTTACCAGATCAGGTCGTCGGGCACTTCGAATCGCTTGTAGTAGTCGGCATCGGGATCTGCATCGGTACTGGCAGAGGTCGTTCCGCTGGCGTGATCGAGCACGATCGCGCTGGCGTCGCGTTCGCGCACCTTGTCAGCTGCCGCACGCGGCACCATCGCGTGGCCCGCGCCAAAGCGGACGATCACCAGCTGCCCCTTCGCCAGCTGGCTGCGTAACGCGGGATTGACCAGCATCGACTTGATCGCGTTGCCGTCGGTGAAGCGGTACTCGATCTCGCCCCCGGGCTTGATGCGCTGGCTGTCGACGATCTGGCGGATCTGCGCCTGCAGCTCCTGCGCATGTTTCTGCGCCTTGCGTTCGGCCTCCAGTTGGCGATCGCGCTCGGCGCGTTCGGCCGCCAGCTTCTGCGCATCGACGGCTTCGGCCTCCGGCTTTGCCGTTGGCTTGCCGTCGCGAGCCTTCTGCTGTTGCCGCGCTACTTGGTCAACTTTGTTCTTGTTGACCAGGCCGGCTTTCAGCAGCTGTTCCTGCAGCGGGTTGCGGATGGCCATCAGTAGTCCTTGCGGGTGACCTTGTCGAGCAGGCCCATGCCGACCGCCGACACCACGAAGGTCAGGTGGATCACCACGTACCAGAGCAGCTTGTCGTTGTCGGTCTTGTGGGTATCCATGAAGATTTTCAGCAGGTGGATCGAGCTGATCGCAACGATCGACGAAGCCACTTTGTTCTTCAGGCTGGTGTAGTCCATGGTGCCCAGCCAGCCGAGCTTGTCGCCATCGTTCTCGGCGGTGTCGAGGCGTGAGACGAAACTCTCATAGCTCGACAGCATCACCATCACCAGCAGGCCGCTGACCAGGGCCAGGTCGATCAGCGACAGCACCACCAGCACCAGGTCTGCTTCGGATTTCTCGAACACCAGCGGCAGCACGTGGAAGATCTCCTGGAAGAACTTCATGCCCAGAGCCAGCACAGCCAGCGACAGGCCCAGATAGATGGGCGCCAGAATCCAGCGGGAGGCGTACAGGGTGCGTTCGATTGCGCGTTCAAGCATGAGGGAGGTTCCAGACACGAGCGCCGCAAGATGGCGACAGCCGTGCACGATAGCAAGGCATCGCGGCAGGCGGGTGACCGGCAGGGATGCCCTGGCCGCTTCCGCAGTTCAGATCGGCTTTGCCTGCAGGCGCCGAAGGCCGCGACGCGAAGTGCGGCCCGTACACAGAGCGCTCTATTGCGCAGGCAACAGCAGCGGGCGCAGCCACTCGCGCAGCGCGGCGGAGCTGTCGAACTGGGTCGGTAATTCGCCCCGTACTGACTCGGCAGCCACCGGCACCGGCAGCCGGCGGCCGAACAGCGGCAGCCAGGCGTGGCGGCCCAAGGGGCCTTGTTCGATCCAGACGCCGGCCAGCGCCTGACCGACCGCGTCGGCGTAGCTGCCGGGCCCGAAGGCGAGTTCGCTGTACTCGCGCAGCATCGGCGGAGCCACGCCTTCTTCGATGGCATCCAGCCAATAGTTGTTGAGCAGGCTGTGCACGGCGGCCTCGGGCTCGCCTATTGCGATCCAAGCGGCGGGAACGTTCGGCGAGCCGCGCAGGTGCCAATCGAGTAACGCCCGAGCGGTGCCGCAAAACCTGCTGCCAAGTGTCCAATCGGGCCTGGGCGCAGCCGGATCCAGCGGGCGTACGCGAGCCGCGCGGTGCTCAAGCACGGCGCGGATCTCGTCGACGTACTTCAGCCCTGCCTGCAGCGATTCGGGATCTTCCTCCTCATGTCGAGTGATCAGTTCAGCGTAGTGATCAAGCTGCAGGCGGGATGTGTGCACATCACCGCGCTGCATGGCTTGCGCGGTGCGCAGCGCTGCCAGATAGAACCGAGTCCGCTCAAGCTCCCGTTCCCCCTCGGCCTGCTCTTCCGCGTCAAGCTCAGGCTCAAGCGCGGGTGGGGCGTCGAGGCGGGTCTGCAGCCGCTCTGCCGCCGCGGACTCAAGGCTGCGGCAGTCGCCTTCGAACACGACCTCCTGCAGCTGTTCGATGTCCAGCTCGGGCAAATCGGCTGGCAGGTAATCGCAGTCGGGGTCGATGCCGGCGGGCGTCGCGTTGAGTGCTGCAACAGAGGGCGCTTTCGCGGAGCTGTCGGTGTCGGCGAATGCCGCTGTAGCGAAGAGGGCCAGTGCGGCGCAAAGGGCGTAGCGAGCGCGCGTAGACATCGGTGCATTCCAGCGGGGCAAGGCCGCGAAGCTATCAGTCGGTGCTGCTGCCAGGCTGAAGCCCGCCCAACCGGGTGATCGGTGCGATGAACTCTTGAGAGTACGCAGCGCGGCGAGCGCAGCCATGGACGTTGCCCAGGCCGCGGTTTAGGCTCGCGCATCCTTGTTCGAGCATCGCGCATGAGTCAGGTCGACGGTGTTGCCCTCCCTGCTGCTGCGTTGTTCGATCAGCTGTATGCCGAGCTCAAGCGCATCGCGCATCGGCAGCTCGCTGCCGGCGGCGCCACCCTGCAGACCACCGGCCTGGTGCACGAGGCCTATCTGAAGCTGGCCAACGCGCAGGTGCTGGACGAAGCGCATCTGCTGAATCTCGCCAGCCGGGCAATGCGGCAGGTGCTGGTGGATATGGCGCGCTGCCGCGCCAGCGACAAGCGCGGCGGTGGACTGCGCCTGGTCACCCTGACCTCAGGCGGTGTGGTCGCCGACGAGACTGATCCGCTCGACGTGCTGGCGCTGGAACAATGCCTGACCCGACTGGCCGAGGCCTCGCCACGGCTGGCGCAGGTGGTCGAACTGCATTTCTTTGGCGGGCTGAGTTTTCCCGAGATGAGCCGGGTGCTGCAGGTGGCCGAGCGCACCCTGTTCCGCGACTGGCGCACCGCGCGCGCAATGATCTACGCCGACCTTGGTGCGGCGGCAGCCAATGAGTCCGACGTCGACGCAGGCCCGCAGGCATGAGCGATACCCGAGAGACCGCCGAGAGCGACGTGCTGCGCCGCGCACTTGCACTGTTGCCGGAGGCGTTCGATCAGGAGGGGGCGGGCTTCGAGGCCTGGCTGCAGCAGGCTTGTGCCGGTGATGCAGCGCTGCTGACAGAACTGCGCCGGCTGCTGGCCGCCGATGCCGCCTGCGAAGGCCCGCTCGATCGGCCACTGCTGGCGCAGCTGACGCCCTTGGATGACGCAGCCGATTCGCGCGTTGGCCTGAGCTTCGGCCCGTATGCGCTGCGCGAGCGGCTGGGTCGCGGCGGCATGGGCGATGTGTATCGGGCTGAGCGCGAGAGCGGCGGATTCGTGCAGCAGGTCGCGCTGAAGCTGCTGCGCGTGGCGCTGCGCGACGATGCCAGCGCGTTGCGGCGCTTCCGCCAGGAGCGGCAGATTCTGGTGCGCCTGCAGCATCCGCAGATCGCCCGCCTGCTGGATGGCGGCATCAGCACCGATGGCCAGCCCTGGTTCGCGATGGAGCTGGTCGAAGGCGAACCGCTGAACCGCTGGGCCGAACGTCTCGACGCCGACCCCGCGCGCAGCATCGCCGTGCTGATGCAGGTCTGCGAAGCGGTGCAGTACGCACACCAGAACCTGGTGCTGCACCGCGACCTGAAGCCGGCCAATATCTTGGTGGATGCGCAGGGCCGGGTGCGTTTGCTCGATTTCGGTATTGCCAAACTCTTGCTCGACGACACCGAAAGCGGCGCGAATGCCGCGGGTGCGCCGACCCAGACCGAGCACGCAGCGTTCACGCCAGACTATGCAGCGCCTGAACAGTTGCTCGGCCAGCCGGTCAGCACCGCGACCGACGTGTACGCCCTCGGCGTGATCGCCTACGAACTGCTGTGCGGGCAGCGCCCGTTTCCGCGCGCTCAGACCGTCGGGCGCGACGACCGCAGCCTGCGTCTGCCTGAGCCGCCGTCGCAGCGGCTCGCGCAGTCAGCGGGTGCAGATCGTCGTCGTGTGGCGGTTCTGCAGGGCGATCTCGATACCATCGTGTTGACCTGCCTGCAGCCCGAGCCACAGCGGCGCTATGTGTCGGTGGCGGCGTTGCGCGCCGACCTGGAGCGCTACCTGCAGGGGCGTCCGATCGAAGCGCGGCCGGATACCCTCGGCTATCGCTTCAGCAAGTTCGTGCGGCGGCATCGGCTGATGGTGGTCGCGGGTGCGGCCGCCGTGCTGGTGCTGCTGGCCACCACCGCGTTCAGCCTGCGCCAGATGCAGCGCGCTGAACACGCCTCCGAGCTTGCGGTCGCGAATGCAGCCGCGTTCGAGCGCGAGCGCGATGCGGCGCTCGGCGAGGTGCGGCGGCAGGACATCCTGCGCGAGCACTTCGTGGCGGTGATCGACCGTGCCAGCAGCAGCGCCGAGCCGATCACCCCCGAGCGGCTGATCGATCTGGCCGCCAACCAGAATCTGCTGGGCGAATTCGGCGATGCCGAGATGCAACGGTCACTGCAGCTGGTGCTGGCGGAACTGCTGATCCACCGCGGTGAATTTCCGCGCGCACTGGCACAGCTCGACCAGATAGCCCGGCTGGCGGATCGGCCCGGCCGCGAGCGAGCGCTGGTGGCGATTGCGCGCGTGCAGGTTTTGATTCCTCTGGGGCGCCTCGACGAGGCGGACGCAGCGCTGGTTCAAGCACATGCCGCGCTGACCCCGGAGCAGCGCGAGGATGGCCTTCTGCTCGCGCAGTTGGCGATCCTGCGCGGTCAGCTGGCGCGCGCCAGGGGCGATCAGGTGGCCGGCGCCCAGGCGGCTGAAGAGGCTGCGCGCCTGGCCCAGGCGGCGATCGAGGGCAGCGCGCTGCAGCGTGGCGTGATCATCGGCGGCGCGGCCACCGCACTGCTGCAGGTGGGCGACCTCGACGGCGCGCTGCGCCACGCGGATTCCGCCGATGCGATCTGGAGCGCCGCCGGCGTCGTTTCGAACGTCTCGATGCGTACGGTCGCGACGGTGCGCTCGAACGTGCTGTTCATGCGCGGCGACCTGCTTGAAGCACTCGAAACGATGCACGCGAACAACGCTGCTGCCGATGCCGCCGAGTCGCGCCTCGCGCGCGCCGCACGCGATGCCACCGAAGCCAAGACGCTGGCTTTTCTGGCGCGCCCAAAGGCGGCCCTGGCGCTGGCCGAGCGCGCTGTGCGCGGCATGTGCGGTGGCCTCGGCGAAGCAAGCTTGGACTGCATGCGGGCGCGCTTGAGTGCGCTGGACACCCGCATCCTTGCCGGAGACTTCGAATTGGCGACTGCCGAAGTCGCAAGCCTGCGTCAGGCGCTTTCCGCACATGCCTCGCCCGGACTGAACCAGACGCTTGATTCCTTTGCCAGCCGGCTCAGCCTGCTCCAACAGCCCTCGGCTGAGCGTTTGCAGCCGTTTGTGGCTGGCCTGCAGGCGGCAGCGGTGCAGGGCAGCATGGCCCGACTCAATGCCACCCGCAGCCTGCTGGTCACCGCGCAGCGACTGCGGGCCGAACACCCGGAACTGGCCCGCGGGTCCGCCCGTGCGGCGCTCGATCTGAATGCCGAAACCGCGTCCACGAGCAGCGTGGCCGGTATGGATGCCGCCCTGCTGGCGGTCTGGCGGGCGCAGCTCGATGCGCTGCCGCCGCCGCCTGCGGCAATGGCCTCGCTGCGCACTGCGCTGGGTGAGGATCATCCCTGGCTGCAGGCACCGGGCTCGCCCTGAAACCTGCGCAGGCACGCCACTCGGCCGCCTCCGACGGCCGTGGCAGGGTTAGCGGCGAAGTGTCGTTTCACCTCATCGAACCCGGGCTGCGGCCCGGAGATCGGCGCCGTCGGTGCTGGCATCCGCCACGCCGCGGCCCGTCGCCTTTCGATGACTGGAGCTGCACATGAATCGTCTGTTGAAGTTTTGCGTCGCCGCGCTCGCAAGCGTTAGCGCCCCTGCTGTCGCCCAGCAGGCCTGGCAGCTCGATCCCGCCTTCGCCGGTGGCCGCGTGACCGTGCCCTTCGACCTCGGCGACGGCGATACCGACCTCGCGATCAAGGTGCTGCTGTACCCGCCGTCGATGGGCAGCAAGGTACTGCTGGTCGGGCAGTCCACTGCCACCGGCACCGCCGGCGTGCGGGTGACCCTGGCGCGCCTGCTCGCCAATGGCGCCCTGGACCCGAGTTTCGGCGCCGGCACCGGCAAGGTGGCCAAGGACGCCTGCATGGATCAAGTGCGCGATGCCGCGTTCGACTCGCAGTTCCGGATCGTGGTGGTCGGCGATACCCGTTGCTCAGGCAATGCCTCCACCGATGTCGGCGTGCTGCGCTTCACCGAGAGCGGTGCAGACGACACCAGCTTCTCCGGCGACGGCGGCCTCGGCTTCAAGTTCAAGCCGGACTTCGACGGCCGTGATCGCGGGCACGCGGTGCTGGTGCTGGCGGATGACAGCCTGCTGGTCGCCGGTGGCTACAAGTTCCCCAGCGTCGAATCGGGCTACGTCCAGCGTGTGTCCAGCAGCGGCGTGGTGGCTGCGACTGATCCGGGGCAGACCTTCAGCGGCAGCAGCGAGCGCCGCATCATCGCCGGCATCTCAGCGCCCAACAACAAGAGCCTGTGGTTGATCCAGGTGGACGATCCGCTGAACTCGCCGGGCGCGATCTGGCGGATCGACAACAGCAGCCTGCAGCGCGACACCAGCTTCGAAGCAAGCACCGGTGAGCGGCTGCTGGTGAACTCGGCGGCGGCGGGATATTCGGCGTGTCCGGGTGCGGTGTCGGGCAGTCACACGGTGACGGCGATGGTGCGCTTCGGTAGCACGATCAAGGTGTTCGGCTATGCCTCTGGCGCACCCACACGCAGTTTCTTTGCGGGCGTGGACGAAAGCGATGGATTGGTCCGCAAGTACGGCTGCCTCGATATCGGCACCAGCCCTGTCGAGTTCCAGGCGCGGACTGCGGCGGTTTCGAGCGACAGCAATACGGTCTACCTCGGCGGCAACTGCGGCAGCCCGAACAATTTCTGCCTGTGGCGGCTCGCGCGTCGCGCCGGCGATGTGCGCGAGCTGCAGCCGGATCTGAGCTTCAGTGCTGGCGCGCCCGCGTCTACAAGTTTCACCGCCGGCAGCGGACAAACGCCGGCCAGCATCGCCTTCAGCCTGGCTCACGCCGACGGCCAGACCGTGTTGGCCGGCTATCGCGTGTTCAACAGCGCCGACCTCGATTTCGCCGCGGCGCGTTTCGGCGCATTCAACACCGGCCTCTTCAGCAACGGCTTCGAGGGCAACTGACGCGGCGCGATTCTTCCGCATGCACCAAAGCAAACGGCCCGGATTTCCGGGCCGTTTGCTTTGGTCAGGATGAGTACGCGATCGGCTGGATCATGCTGATCTGCGAAACGCGGGCCAGGCGCTCGCGCGCCCGCAACTGCTCGATCCCGAGTCCCGAATCACCCGCTGCTCCCCAGCCATCCGCGGCTCGCCCTCACAACGAAGGCCACCGCAGCTGTCGGGCAGTCAGTCTCCGGAAACGGGTGTCCAGCCGCCGGCCGGGTTGGCCGCATCCAGTTGGCCGGCGCGTGACGCACGCTCGCCAGCATGTTCCTGCAGGGTAGAGAAGTTCGCGAGTACGCCGGGCGTGTCCGAGCCCTCGAACTCGGAGACCGCAAATCCGATCGCGGGCAATCCGAGCAGCAGGTTTGTGCTGCCTGCCTGCGATGCATCGGGCTGCAAGGCCGAGTACAAATAGTTGCGCTGCGGTTCGCCGAGTTCGAGGCGCATCCAGCCTTCGGTGAAGTCTCCGCTTACGCAATTGTTGAAGCGCCCGTTCGGAGCCAAGCGCAACCGCTTACGCCCTGTGCAGGTGCGCAAGCGAAGCGCGTGCGCGCTGCCAAACAGGGCGCTTGTGGAGTCGCCGCGCAATGCCTCGTAAAGGCGCTCCCCCTCGGATGCGGGGCTCACCGAGTCGTTTATACGGATGACCTGGCTCGCGTGGCAGAGCGCAGGGGCGGGCGGAGGCGGAGGTGGAATTCCGAACTCGACCCCCTCAGCGTTCCGATTTACGCGCCGACCTTCGCGGTCACCGTAGTCGACACTCAGTGGCTCGCAAGCTCCGGAGAGCCCTGCGTTCGGCCAATTCGGGCTCTGCGCAGCCCAGCCGTAGGCGCTGCGGAAGGGCAGCCGCTGCTCAGGCGTGCTCTGCGCCAGGTGTAAATGCTTGGTCGGGAACGTCACCACCCATTCGCTGCGTGCGACCAGTGACTGACCCGCCGCCGATTGTTGGAAGGTGTTGTCGAGATGCTGCCGCATCAGCACCGCCGAAACGGCCTTGAGACCCGCGTCCGGCCCGGTGAAGTTCATGTGCTGTGCGCGCCCGCCAGGCGGGAACTCAGCGACCGCGCGGCCATCCTCACCGTTGCGGGCGTCAGCAAGCGATGGATAGGCTTCGCCGGGGCCGGCATGCAGGTTCTCGTCGCCCCGACCGCGGCAATCGGGCGCGCAGTCTGCGGCCGGCACGAAGAACCCATCGAGCGCAACGGTCGGAACACTGAAGCTGCTGCCAAGCGCCACATCGACGATGATCGCGCTGCCCTCCAGGCCGCCATCGGGGCTTAGTACGCCCAGGCCTGGTTGGTTCGACCAGACACCCACACTCAGCCCCGACGATACATTCGACGTCCACGCCCGACTCAGCAGATCACAACCTCTTGGGCCTCCGGGCGCGCCGCGCCGGATCGCATCGGCGGCGGCGAAGCCTTCAACGTTTTCAATCCGGCCGAGTTCAAGCACCTCGATGAAACCTTCCCGCGTGCGGCTGAGCTGATCCGGTCCGGCGTCCGCAGAGAACGGACCCGCGTAATCGAAGCGGTAGAAGTCCTGGCCCGAGCTCGGCAGCCGAGGTGTCGTGCACGAATTGTCGGTGCTGGCCAGACGCGCTGGCCCGGCCTGCGCATAGTCAGTCGCATCCGAAGAGCTGAACACGGCTCCGGTCCAGACATCGAACGGCGCGAGGTAGATATTGAAGGCCATCACCTCCACGCCGTTGCGGCTCTCGCGGAAGCGGACCCGCACGGCCTTGGCGCTGTCGCGCGAGTTGATCAGGGTCACCAGGGTCGCCTTGCCCGCATTGACCGTGTAGTAGGGATAGATCAGCACCTGCCCCCGGCCATCGGGGTTGATGTGGACGGCATGGCTTGGCAATGCGCAGGCCAGACCCAATGCCGCCAGGCTCAAGTGTCGGAACAAGTTTCGGTACAAGTTAAGGCTCATCAGGTATCCATCAAAGGTGCGCCAAGCGCGAGTGCTGGGAGTCTAGCCGCCAGTGGCCCCGCGTTCATGTGCATGAACGTCACGACTTTGTTGCGTCTTTGTAGCAGCCAAAAACAAACGGCCCGGTTGCCCGAGCCGTTTGTGTCAATCGTTTTGCAGGTAAAACAAGGGCGAGATCAGGCGGCCCAGACCAACCCGCGAAGCGCAGGCCCAGCAACAGCCCGACATCCGTCATCGAAACCCGAGTTCCAAGCCCGCTATGTTCACCAGATCGCCACCCGCTGCTCACCCTCACGACGCATACGGTCGCCGGGCTGACAGTTGAAGGCTTCGTGGAAGGCCGGCATGTTCGAGGGCGCGCCGATCGCGCGGAACAGCCCCGGCGCATGCGGGCCATTGGTGATCTGCAGCTTCATCGCTTCCTCGGTGAAACCGCGGCGCCACACCGTGGCCCAGTTGAGGAAGAAGCGCTGGCTCTGGGTCAGGCCCTCGAGGTTCGGGTCGGTGAAGCCCTCGCCCTGGGCGCGGCGCATCGCGGCATAGGCGACCGTCAGGCCACCCAGATCAGCGATGTTCTCGCCCAGCGCCAGCGCACCGTTGACGTTCAGGCCCGGCAGCGCCTCGTAGGCGTTGAACTGTGAGACCAGCTTGTCGGTGCGGGCATTGAAGCGCTCGCGGTCCTGGTCGCTCCACCAGTTGGCGAAGTTGCCGACGGCGTCGAACTTGCTGCCCTGATCGTCGTAGCCGTGCAGCATCTCGTGGCCGATCACTGCGCCGATGCCGCCGTAGTTCAAGCCGTCGTCGGCATTCGGATCGAAGAACGGCGGCTGCAGGATCGCTGCCGGGAACACGATCTCGTTGGCCGAGGCGCGGTAGTAGGCATTGACCGTCTGCGGACTCATGCCCCACTCGGTCTTGTCGACCGGCTTGCCGATCTTGTCCAGCATGAAGCGATAGTTGAATGCGGCCGCGGCTTCGAGGTTGTCGACATAGCTGTTGCGACCGACCTGCAGGCCATCCCACTCGCGCCACTTGTCGGGGTAGCCGATCTTGGGCGTGAAGCTGGCCCACTTCTCCAGCGCCCTGGCCTTGGTGTCTTCGCCCATCCAGTCGAGCTGGTTCAGGCGTTCCTTCAGCGACTCGCGCAGGTTGTCGACCAGTTGTTCCATCTTGGCCTTGGAGTCCGGCGGAAAGGCGACAGCGACATAGAGCTGGCCCAGGGCCTCACCCATGCTGGCGTTGACTGCGTTCAGCACCCGCTTCCAGCGCTCCTGCTGCTCCTGCTGGCCGCGCAGGGTGCGGCCGAAAAGCTCGAAGTTGGCATCATCAAACGCCTTGCCCATGTACGGCGCGGCGTTGCTGATGGTGCGGAAGCGCAGCCAGGTCTGCCATTCGGCGACCGGCACTTCTGTGAGCATCGCGTTGAATTCACGGAAGAAATCCGGCATGCCCAGCGAGAACATGGTCGGCTGGGCCACCCCGACGGCGTCGAAGAAGCTGCCCCAGGGGAAGTTCGGCGTGATCGCGTCGGCCTCGGCGATCGACACCGGGTTGTAGCGGCTGGCCGGGTCGCGCAGGCTGACGCGATCCATCGAGGCCTTGGCCAGGCGGGTCTCAAACGCGAGGATCTGATCCGCCTGCGATCTGGCCGAGGCTTCATCGGCGCCGGCCAGCTGCAGCAGGGTGGCGGCGTACTTCAGCAGGCCTTCGCGCGCGCTGACGAAGTCGGCGCGGTCTTCCAGGTAGTAGCTGCGCTCGGGCAGCGACAGCCCGCCCTGGCCGGTGAAGCCGATCACCATCTCGGAGTTCTTCAGGTCGGCATTGGCGTAGAAGCCGAACAGCTGGCCCTGTCCACGCGCGTAGCTCGCGCGCAGGAAATCGGCGATGCCGGCGGTATCGGTGATCGCATCGATCTGCGCCAGGCGCGGCTTGAGCGGGTTGATTCCCGCAGCCTCAATGGCAGCCTCGTCCATGCCGGAACCGAAGAAATCACCGACCTTCTGCTCGATGCTGCCGGCGCTGGCGTTCGATGCCGCTGCGGCTTTCACGATGGCGTGTTGCACCTCCAGCGAACGCTCGCCGAGCACCTCGAAACTGCCCCAGCTGCTGCGGTCGGACGGCACCGGATTGGCGGCCAGCCACACCGCATTGGTGTGCAGATTGAGGTCAGTGCAGGCAGCGACATCGGGGTTCAGCTCGGTCGCCTTGAAGCTGATCGGCTGGGTCATGATCGTCGCCATGTCGATGGCGATCGGCTTGGGTGCCGGCGCGGCGGCCGCCGCAGTTTCAGCGACAGGTGCGGCGGGAGCAGCGGTGTCGTTCGAGGGCGCCGAACAGGCGGCCAAGCCGGTCAGAACGGCCAGCGAAAGCAGGGTGCGCAGGGGCGATTTCAAGTGGAACTCCTCGGGCTCGAACGCCCGGCGTCAGGTGCGTCCGGACATCGGACGTCGGACCGCGCACCCTACGGCCGCGCGGGCGCGGGCGGATGTGGCGTGAGTCACGAGCCGCGCAATCGCGCCGCCGGGAGCTACTTCAGTCGGCGCAGAATCTCCGCCCGCGCTTCGCGCAGCACCGAGTCGCGGTCGAGGCTGGCGACGATGTCCTGCACCACGCGTTTGGGGCCGAGCGGGCCCCAGCTCTTGCCCTGGGCGAGGTAGCGTTCGGCGGCGCGGGCAACCAGCAGGGTGGCGTACCAGGCCAGTGCGCCCTGGGCAGCGGCCGTGAGTGCGGTCGACAGGCCGGCGCTCAGGCCCTTGAGCGCGCTGGCGACCAGGTGCACGCCCCAGATCGCGCCCATCAGCGCCGCCAGCTGGGCGACCACGGTGCCGAGCAGGCCGGTGGCTTCGGCGCGGGTCATCGGCAGGCCATACACCTTGGACAGGTGCACCACCAGGGCGACATCCAGCGCCGCGGCGGCCAACAGGTCGGCCACCGGCACCGGATTCAGCGCCACCGCCACACCTTTGGCCAGGCAATAGCTGCGAGTGACGCGTGCGGCGATTTCGCTGCGCAGGCGGGTCAGGCGTTCGCCGACGCTGTCGGCGAGGTCGCCGGCAAACAGGGCGGCATTGAGTGCGGCCAGTGCCTTGCCTTCGGCCTCGAGAATGGCGAACACCCGCGCGCGCAGGGCGCTGACGTCGATCGCACGGGTCACGGTTTCGAGCTGCTCATTGCCGGCCGCATCGACCCGCAGCACGCGCTCGGGCGCGGGTTGGGCGCGTGCCTCCAGCAGGTTCTCCGGGGCGATCAGGCCGGCGCTGTGTTCGAGCAGGCGCGCACGCAGCGCGGCGAGCTCGTCCTCGCGGTAGCGATCGGCCTTGTTCAGCACAAGCAGCAGCGGGCGCTGCTGGGCCGCCACCGTGCGCAGCGCATCGAGTTCGATCGAGGTCAGATCGCCGTCGACCACGAACAGGATCAGATCACTGCGTTTGGCGACTTCGAAGGCGAGTTTCTCGCGCGCCTCGCCCGAGAGCTCATTGATCCCCGGTGTATCGATCAGCTGCACGCCGTGTGCAGCGGCCTCACTCCAGACCTGCTGGCCGCGGGCGGTGGTGGTGCCGTGCAGTACGCCGGTCTCGAACGCAGCGCTGCCGGCCAGCGCGTTCAGCAGCGAGCTCTTGCCGACGCTGACCCGACCGAACGCGGCGATGTGGATCTGGCCCTGCTCCAGGCGACCGAGCATGGCCTCGACTTCGGCGTAGTCGGCGGCAAGCTCGACGCGCACTTCGGCCGGGATCGAGGCATCGGCGAGCAGTGCGCGCAGGCTGTCGGCGGCCTTCAGCAGCGGGTCGCCGTTGTCCGCACTGGGCGCTGCGGCGTCGCTGCGGCGCAAGCGTCGGCCCCAGCGCCGGAGCAGGCCGGTCAGGCTCATTCGGCGACGCGGCTCAGGGTCAGCTGGGTGTTGACGGTGACTTCGTGCGCGATGGTTTCCGGGTCTTCCCATTCGCCGGCGCCGACCGCAAAGGCCAGCCGGTCGAGTTTGGCGCTGCCCTTCAGCTGCGCGCGGTCGCCGTCGACGCTGAAGCTGAAGGCCAGTGCCACCGGTTGCTGCACGCCGCGCAGGTCCAAGGTGCCGTGGGCGACAAAGCCATCGGCGGTCGTTTCAAAACGTTCGGCGAGAAAGCGCGCTTTCGGGAACGTTTCGACGTTGAAGAAATCGCCGCCGGCCAGGTAGCCGTCCCATTCCTCATCGCCGGTGCTGGCGCTGGCCAGATCGATCTCGACCTCGAAGCGGGCCTGGGCGAGGTCGCTGGGGTCGAAGCGGATCATCGGCGTGAACTGCTTGAAACTGCCGTCGAAATCCTCACCCATGTAGCCGCCGACAAAGGCCAGGGTTGAGGTGCTCGCGTCGGTGCTCCAGTTGCTCGCGGAGGCGGGCGCGGCGGCTGCAGCGAGGGCGAACAGAGCGGTGTGGAGCAGGCTGCGGAGCATGGGGTTCATCCCTCGGACGTTGAGTTGGGGTTCGACGCGGACGCCGCTTTGGACTTGGGCGAGCCGATGCCGGGCAGCATGCGCGCGAGCGTCAGATCGCGGTCGATGAAGTGGTGCTTCAGGGCGGCGGCAACATGTAGCAGGATCAGCGCGGCGCCGAGATAGAACAGGGCTTCATGCACATCACCGGCCAGGCTGCGCAGTTTCTGCGGGGTGTCAATGAAGGCCGGCGCATCGAAGCCTAGGATGCTGAAGTTCTGGCTGCCGCGTTCGACTGCAGTCAACGAAGGCACCTTGAACACGCCGAACCAGTCGAGCGGGCGACGCGCGGCCGAGTTGTACAGCCAGCCGGAGATCGGCATGACCAGCATCGCTGCGTAGATCAGCGCATGCGCGCAGCTGGAGGCCAGCCGCTGCCAGGCGGGCATGCCGATCGGGTAGGGCGGGCGACGATCGATCAGGCGCCAGCCCATCCGCAGCAGCACCACGCCGAGCACGCTCAGGCCCAGCGATTTGTGCAGCCTGTAGAACCACAGCTGATCGACGTCTTCCATCAGCAGACCCACCAGTGCGGTGGCCAGGATCAGGCCGGCTGTGCCCCAGTGCAGAGTCTTGCTGGCCAAGCCCCAGGTTTCAGCGTTGCTGCGGATTGGCATGGTCGGGGTCCTTGATGTCGGGGTTTGCGGTAGCGGTGGCTGGTGCGGATGCGCGTGTGGATGTGCGCTTGCGGCGGGCTTCAACTTCGATCATCAGTTCGACCGACTGGCCGACCGCGCCGGCATGCTTGCGCATGCCGAACTCGCGGCGGTCGAGCGTTGCGGTGGCCGAGGCGCCCAAACTGTGGCGGGGCACCCAGGGCAGGTCTCGGCCGATACGGTTGATGCGCACCGCGAGCGTCACCGGCGCCCGCGTGCCGCGCAGTTCGAGCTGGCCGTGCACGCGAAGTTCCGTCGCGCTGATCGCCTCGACGCGCTCGGAAACAAAGCGCGCCAGCGGATGGGCCGCGCTGTCGAAGTAGTCGGCACGCGCCATGCGGCGGTTCCAATCCTCATCGCCGAAGTCAAGCCGATCCAGCGCCAGTTCGACATCCACGCGCGCATCCTGTGGCGCATCGGGATCGAACTCGACATGCCCACGTGGCGCGGACAGCGTGGCCATCGCCTGGGCGAAGCCGGCATGCGAAACCCGGATCAGCACGCGGCTGTGCACCGGATCGATTTCGTAGCGCTCGGCTTGGGCGAGGCCGCTACCCAGAATCATCAGCAGCAGGGCGATGGTACGGTGAGAGATCATGGTTTTTCTTCTCCTCGCATAGCTTCGACCGCCAAGGCGGCAAGGCGCTGCAGTTGTTCCAGGCGGGGTTTCGCCAGCTGTTGTTCGAAGGCATCAAGCGTCGCTGCGCGATCGAGCGCGTCGCCCGTGGTCAGCGCGGCGATCGCGGCGCGGCCCAGCGCATCGAACAGCAGGCCGTAGGCCAGCGCGTGCACCAGCCCGCCGCCGAGGGTGCCGAGGCCGGGAAAGGCCTTCAGCGCATTGCCGGCGATCGCCAGCAACACCGCGGCGTGACTGCGCACGCGTTTGCCGGCCTCGGCGAGGAAGCGGTCGATGTCCAGTTCGCGCAGGCTCTGGCCGTGCAGCTTGGCCAGCTCGTGCAGCATCGCGGTGGCGAGCCCACCCTGGATGATCAGATCGGTGCCGGGCGCGATGGTGGCGAGCGCGGCCACCAGAGCGCGTCGGGTGTACTTGCGCAGGATCGCGTCGGCCTGCTGCGCGCGTGCGGCGTGTTCGTGTGCGGCCAGCCGCTGGTCGACGCTGGCAAGTGTGGCGGACTCACGCGCGGGCTCCAGGGCGTGGGCGCCAATCCGCGCGATCTGCGCGAGCGCCGTCGGCAACGCGCCAAGCTCGGGTGGCGCCATGCGCTCGACCACATCTTCGCTGCCATCGGCGCGCACTCGGCGCATTTGCTCGGTATGGCCGGCGGCCACCGCCAGCACCTGCGCACCCAGCGGGGCGTAGCGGCGCTGCAGGTGTTCAATCAACTCCGCGCGCTCGCCGCTGCCATAGCGATCGGATTTGTTCAGGGCCAACAGCAACGGCCGACCGAAGCGCCCCAACTCTCGCAGGTCGGCGTCCTGGCTGCGGGTGAGATCGGCGTCGGCGACATAGATCAGCGCATGCGCACGCGCCGCCTCGGCCTGCGCCTGCGCCGACAGCTGACCATCCTCCACCCCGTGCGTGCCCGGCACGTCGGCGATCTGCAGCTGCAGTCCATTGAGGTTGGCAGTGAAATGGCGCACGTCGACGGTGGAGCCACCGCGCACGTCGATCGCGACTTGCGCTTCCGGAACCAGGGCGCGCAGCAGGCTGCTCTTCCCGGCCGAGATGTCGCCGAACAGGGCCAGCTGCAGCACGCCGAGTTCGCGTCGGCGGTCGAGTTCGAGCAGCTCGCCCTGCAGTGGTGCGGTGCTGATGCCGGCCTCGTCCAGCCGCTGCAGCCGCGCCTCGATGCGCGCGCGGTCGATCGGTTCGGCCCTGGGCGCGCGCGCCGCATTGCCACGCAGAAGTCGCCAAGCGACCCAGCCGCCCGCTGCCGTCAGCGCGCCGCCGCCGGCCAGAAGCCCGTAGCGCAGCAGCGGATGCAGCTGCTCCAGCTGCGCCCACACGTTGAGCGCACGCTCGGTCGCAGCCAGCCCGACATACAGCAGGCCAGCCGTGGCCAGCAGACCGAGCAGGGCCAGCAGCAGTCGCAGCGGATCGCCGGGTCGGCGCACAGGCATCTCGATTCGGAACGGATTGCCGGCATTCTACGGAGCCGGGGTGGCTGCAGTGTGGCGGCAGGCGTTGCGGGCGTGGAACGGCGCGTTGTGCGCGTGGGCCAGTACGACGCGCTCCTGCGACTGTGGCAGCATGCGGCGGGGGCCGGTGTTCTGCCGGGGAACGGATAGCTCGCATGCGCACTGGGTTTCGCGTTGTCGTCGCATTGATCACCTCGATGCTGGCCCTCGGAGCAGTGGCTGCCGCTGAATCGACGCCGGTGCTGCCGGAGACGCCGTTGTTCAGCAGCTTTGACATCGCCGATGGCTTGCCGGCCAGCAAGGTTCTGGCGCTTGCGCAGGATCACGAGGGCCATCTTTGGATCGGCACGCTGGATGGCCTGGCGCGCTATGACGGGGTGGGCTTCGAAGTCTGGCGGCACGATTCCGCAGATTCCGCTTCGTTGCCGTCCAACAATGTGCAGGCCCTGCACGTCGATGCGCGCGGTCGCCTGTGGCTGGCCGCCGAGGGCGCCGGCATCAGTCGGCTGCATGGTGCGCGCGCTCGCGCCTTCAGCCACTACAACCGCAGCACCGATCCGCGGATCGAGGCGGTCGACGTGTTCGCCATCACCAGCGATTCTGCCGGCGGCATCTGGTTCGGCGGCTTCCGCACCGGCCTGTACCGGCTCGATCCAGACAGTGGCGACGTGCAGGTGTTCCGCCACGATCCCGCGCGCGCCGACAGCCTGGCCGATGACACGGTGATATCGCTGCTGCGCGATAGCGGAGGGCGGATCTGGGTTGGCACGACCCGCGGCGTGTGCCGCGTCGACGGCCCCGGCTTTGTCTGTCTGCAGCCGCCCACGGACAGCGTGCGTGGGCACTGGGTTTGGGGCGTGACCGAGGCCGCCGACGGCGGTCTGCTGATCGGGACTGCGGACGCACTGTGGCGGCTGCATGATGAGCATTCGGCAGCCGCGCGCTTCGAGCGGATCGACGGTGTGTCGGCGTCCACGGTCATCGCGCTGCTGGATGAAGGCGGCGGGCATTGGTGGGTCGCTCAGTCCGGTGGCCTGCTGCGCCGCCAGGACGACACCTGGAACCTGCACCCCGCGCGGCCCGGCCAGCGCTGGGCGCTTCCCGGCCAGATGGTCAACGCCATTCTGCGCGATCACGAGAACGGGCTCTGGTTCGCGACCGACAGCGGCGGGCTGGCACGCTTGCCGCCGTCCTGGCGCGACTTCAGCGTGTTCCGACACGAGCCCGAGCGCAGCGCTGCGCTGCCCTTGGGCTTGGCCGCGGCGCACGACGGCGGGCTTTGGCTGGTGAATCAATCGGCGACGGTGGAGCGTATCGATCTGCGCAGCGGTGAGGTCACGCCGGTCTTCACGATCTCCGATCTGCCGGGCACCAAGCTGCGTTCCGTGCTGCAAACCCGCGACGGCAGCCTGTGGTTGGGCCACAGCGACGGCCTGATCATTCGCGCTGCCGACGGCAGCGAGCGCCGATTCGGCCCCGGCACCGAATCGCCCGCGCCCAGCGGCGAGCTTGACCACCTGCTGGAGACCGAGGCCGGCATCTGGGTCGGCGTGGTGGGCGTCGCCCTGCAGCTGCGCAGCCCGGATGGCGATCTGTTGCTGGATCTGCACGCGGGTGACGGCGGTCTCGACAGCGTCGAAACAGAGCACCTGGCGCAGGCGCCGGACGGCGCGCTGTGGTGGGCAGGCCCGGGCGGGCTGCGCCGGCGAGCGGCGGAGTCCAGTGTGTTCGAGCCGGTTCCGGGTGCGCCTGGTGAGCGGATTTTCGGCTTTGCCTTCGCCGATGCGACCACGCTCTGGCTGCATCGGCTGGGCGGCCTTGATCGCTACCACTGGGACGGGGTGAGGCTGGAGCGAATGGAAGGCCTGGGTGTGCGCGCCGGGCTGCCGGAGGTGGAGTCCGGCGGGGTGGTGATCGATGGTGAAGGCGCGGTGTGGCTGACCACTTCGCGTGGATTGTTCCGCTACCGTCCGCCGCGCGCCAACGAGCTGGCCTCGCTACGACGGTTTACCGAGCGCAACGGTCTGCCGAACAGCGAGTTCCGCAATCGACAGGCACCGCTGTTGACTCGCAGCGGCCACATCGCCGCACTCACGTTCGGCGGCGTGGTTGCGTTCGATCCCGCGCGCTTGAGCGAAACATCCACGCTGTCGCCACTGCGCTGGCATTCGGCAAGCGTACTGCGCGTCGGCCGCCGGCTCGATCTCGACGACGGTCCGATTGCGCTGCGGCATGACGATCGCGATCTGCGTTTCAGCCTGCGTCTGCTGTCGTTTGCCGACCCGTCGACGCACGCTTATCGCTTCCGGCTGGAGGGCATCGACCCCGATTGGATCGAAACTGGCACCACCCCGGAGCGCGCCTATGCACAACTGCCGCCGGGCACCTATCGGCTGGAGGTCAGCGCTGCCAGTGGCGATGGTCGCTGGGTGCCCGCGCTGAGTCGCGATGTCCATGTGGCGCAGCCGTGGTGGTGGACGCCCTGGGCTTGGGCCGGGTATGCCATGGCCTCCCTGCTGGCCGTGGTGCTGGCCTTTGCCGCGTACCGGCGTCGCCTGGCCGCACGCTATCGCCTGCGTATGGCCGAACAGGCGCAGGCACTTGCGCTGGATGCTTCCGAAACCAAGGGGCGTTTTCTCGCGACCTTGGGCCACGAGGTGCGCACGCCCATGACCGGCCTGCTGGGCATGAATGCGCTTCTTCTGGCCTCGCCGTTGGGCGCCGAACAACGGCGGCAGGCGGAGGCGGTGCGTCGGGCCGGGCAGATGATGCTGCGGTTGGTGAACGAAGCGCTGGATCTGGCACGGATCGAGGCTGGCCGACTGGAGCTGCTGCCGCAATCGGTCAGCCTGCCGCGTCTGGTCGATGAGGTGGTCGAGCTGGAGCGTCCACTGGCCGAGGGCAAAGGACTGCGGCTGCTGGCCAGTGTCAGCGCCGACGCGGCCATGCAGATCGAGGCGGATCCACTGCGGCTGCAGCAGATCCTGCTGAACCTGCTTGGCAACGCGATCAAGTTCACCGCGAGCGGTGAGGTCAGGCTGCGAATCAGCGCGCTGACTTCGGCAGGCGATACGACTCATCCGCAGTTCTGCTTCGAGGTTGAGGATACGGGCGCGGGCATGACCGAACAGGTGCTGCAGCGTCTGTTCCAGCCCTTCATGCAGGCTGACGGCGCGCGCACCGCGCAACAGCACGGTGGCAGCGGCCTCGGGCTGATGATCAGTCGGCAGCTGGCCGAAGCCATGGGTGGTGAATTGACAGCGCGCAGCACGCCGGGGCGGGGCAGCTGTTTCCGGCTGCTGCTGACGCTGCCCGTGCTGGGACCGGCGCAGACGGAGAACCTTGCCGACCCCGATGCGCTGGAGCCACCATCGATGGCGGGTTTGCCTGAAACGGTGCTGTTGGTCGAGGACCACCCGGATGTTGCTCAGGCGCTGGCGGGACTCATGCGCGCGTGGGGCTGCAACGTGGTGCATTCAGCGCATGCGCTGGAGGCGCTGGCGCAGATCGATCAGCACCTGTTCGAGGTCGCGGTGCTGGACATCGACCTGCCGGGTCTGGATGGCTTCGAACTGGCCAAGCTGATCCGCGCCGGCGGCCGGATACCGCGTCTGGTCGCCCTGACCGCACGCGACGATGCGGCCTGCGAGGCTCTGGCGCTGGAGGCCGGCTTCGATGTGTTCCTGCGCAAGCCTGCGCCGCCGGAAGCCTTGCGTGCCGCCCTGCGCGCGCCGCGCGGTGCTGCGGGCTCTGACTAGCCTGGCGCGCGTGGCCGTCCGGGCCACGCGCGAGTTGTTCATCTGCTCAGCCGCAGCGGCCTTTGGAGAGCGAATGCACGGCGTCGACGAGCACGCCGACGTGCTCGGGGTTCATGTCCGGCGACACGCCGTGGCCGAGGTTGAACACATGGCCTGGGCCGGTGCCGTAGGACTCCAGCGTGGCTGCGACTTCCGCGCGGATGACATCGGGCTGCGCATACAGCACGGTGGGATCGAGATTGCCCTGCAGCGCCACCCGGCCAGCGGTGCGAGTGCGGGCCTCGGAAAGATCAGTCAGCCAGTCGACGCCCAGTGCCTCGGCGCCGCTGTCGGCGAGCTCGCCCAGGTAGGCGCCGTTGCCGCGGCCGAACAGGATCAGCGGGGTGCGTTCGGCGCCGCTGCCGCGCTCCAGGCTTTCGGCAATGCGGCGCAGGTAGCGCAGCGAAAACTCGCGGTACATACGCGGCGACAGCACGCCGCCCCAGGTGTCGAACACCTGCAGGGCCTGCGCACCGGCGGCGCGCTGCGCGGCGAGATACGCTATCACCGCATCGGTGGTGACCTCCAGCAGCCGGTGCAGAGCGGCCGGCTCGTTCAGCGCCATCGCCTTGATGATCGAAAAGTTGTCGGAGCCGCCGCCTTCGACCATATAGCAGGCAAGCGTCCACGGGCTGCCGGAGAATCCGATCAGCGGCACCCGGCCCTTGAGCTCGCGCCGGATCAGGCTGACCGCATCCATCACGTAGCCGAGGTCCTGGGTCATGTCGGGCACGCCCAGCCGATCGACGTCGGCAACGCTGCGCACCGGGCGTTCGAACTTCGGTCCCTCACCTTCGGCGAAGTACAGGCCGAGGCCCATCGCATCGGGCACGGTCAGGATGTCGGAGAACAGGATCGCGGCATCGAGCGGGAAGCGGTCGAGCGGCTGCAGAGTGACCTCGCAGGCGAAGTCCGGGTTCTTCGCCATCGCCAGAAAACTGCCGGCGCGGGCGCGGCTGGCGCGGTATTCCGGCAGGTAACGCCCGGCCTGGCGCATGATCCAGACCGGCGTGCAGTCCACCGGTTCGCGCCGCAGGGCGCGCAGGAAACGATCGTTTTGCAGCGGGGCATAGGTCATCGACGTGGCGCCTCCGCGCCTTCTGAAAAGGTGATGCGGAAGCCGCGCTTGATCTGCGCATCGCGACCGGCCTCGAAGGCGGCAACCGCTTCGGCCTGGGTGGGATAGACCTCGCGCTTGGTCTGGCTGCGGCCGCCGACCTGACCGCTCTCGCGGAGCAGCCACCAGCTGCCGAGCAGGTCCTGTTCGAGCGTGAGTTTGAGATAGCGCGCCGATTCGCCGGCGGCGGGCGGCTGCTGCAGGAAGATTCGCATGCGCCAAGTTTAGCGGTCTGGCCGCGGTGGATGTTGCCGAGGCGAGCCGCCAACCGCCGTCGCCTAAGGAGCCAGTCGCCGGATCACCGCTTTCTCCACTTCCAGCACCAGCAGGAAGACCACGCCCAGCGCGATCACACCCGCGCCTTCGGCCAGCCCCACCGGCTCGCTGTTGAACAGGGTGTGCATCACGGGCAGGTAGGTGAAAAGCAGCTGGGCCAGCACGACCACGCTCACGCCGATCAACACCGCAGGGGTGCCCAGCACGCCGCGCCAGCTCAAGGAGCTGCCTTCGATGTAGCGCACCGCGAACAGGTAGAAGATCTCCAGCACCACCAGGGTGTTGACCACCAGGGTGCGTGACAGCTCGATGCTGTGGCCGGCGCCCTGGCTGGCGTAGAACACGCCGAAGCAGGCCAGCACGAACAGCACCGATACGAACGCCACCCGCCACAGCAGAAACGGCGTCAGCAGCGGCGCACCGCGGCCGCGCGGCGGGCGCTGCATCACCCCGGGCTCGGCCGGTTCGAAAGCGAGCGTCAGGCCCAGCGCAGTGGCCGTGATCATGTTGATCCACAGAATCTGCGCGGCCGTCACCGGCAGCGCCAGCCCGAACAGCAGGGCGGCCATGATCGCCAGGGTCTCGCCGCCGTTGGTCGGCAGTGTCCAGGCGATTACCTTGCGCAGGTTGTCGAAGATGACTCGACCTTCGCGAACGGCGGCGACAATCGTGGAGAAATTGTCATCGGTCAGCACCATCTCGGCCGCCTGCTTGGCGGTGTCGGTGCCCTTCATGCCCATCGCGATACCGACTTCGGCGCGTTTGAGCGCCGGCGCGTCGTTGACGCCATCGCCGGTCATCGCCACCACTTCGCCCTGCGCCTGCAGGGCCTCGACCAGGCGCAGCTTGTGCTCGGGAGTGACCCGCGCGAACACATCGGTGCTCAGCGCTGCCTGGGCGAAGGCCGCGGGGTCAAGCGCGTCGAGATCCGCGCCGGTCAACACATCGGGGCTGTCAGCCAGCTTGAGTTCGCGTGCGATGGCGAGCGCGGTGGCGGCATGGTCGCCGGTGATCATCTTCACCTTCAGCCCGGCGCTGCGGCATTCGGCGAGTGCATGCCGGGCCTCCTCGCGTGGCGGGTCGATCAGGCCGATCAAACCCAGCAGCCGGCAGTGTCCGTCGAGCGCCGCGTGGTCGAGCCGGGCGTCCATGGCCAGGCTGCAGTCGGCCAGCGCCAGCACCCGCAGGCCCTGCGCGGCGAGTTGCTCGATGCGGTGCTGCCAACTGCTCGCATCCAGCGCGATCTCGCGATCCTCGCCGGCCGCCTTGGCGCACAGCGCCAGCACCCGCTCTGGCGCGCCCTTGATCAGCACCAACTGCTGCGTGCCGAGCGGATGGGCGGTCGCCATGTACAGACGGGCGCTATCGAAGGGCAGGCTGGCGGTGCGTGGGTGCTTGGTGGTCTCGGCGCTGGCATCCAGACCGAAGCGCGCCGCCAGCGCCAGCAGGGCGCCTTCCATCGGGTCGCCGAGTACGCGCCAGTCGGTGGGCTGGCCGGAGTCCGTGTCCGAATCCGCGGGCTCCAGCCGCGCGTCATTGCACAGCAGGCACACGCGTGCGGCGCGCAGGCCGATCTCCACCGGCGGGTCGGCACCTTCCCAGTGGACATGCCCGTCCGGCGCATAGCCGCTGCCCTCGATTCGGGCCTGGCCTTCACTCAGCCACAGGCGCTCGGCACTCATCTGGTTGCGGGTGAGGGTGCCGGTCTTGTCGGAGCAGATCACCGTCACCGAGCCCAGCGTCTCCACCGCCGGCAGCTGGCGCACGATCGCGCGGCGCGCGGCCATGCGCTGCACGCCGATCGCCAGAGTGATCGTCATCACCGCCGGCAGTCCTTCGGGGATGGCCGCTACCGCCAGGCCGACCACGGCCAGAAATGCGTCGCTCCAGGGCGTGTCGTGCAGGCCGACCGCCAGCAGCAGCACGACCACCGATAGCAGCAGGATGGCAATCGTCAACTGCCGGGCCAATTGGTTCATACGCTCGATAAGCGGCGTGCTCAGCGACTTCACCTCGCCCAGCAGGCCGCTGATACGGCCGAGTTCGGTGCCGGTGCCGGTCGCGACCACCAGGCCCAAGCCGCTGCCGCTGGCGACCAGGCTGCCGCTGTAGGCCATGCAGCGGCGATCGCCGAGCACGGCAGCGGCATCGACCGCTTCCACCCGTTTGCTGGCGGCGACCGATTCGCCGGTCAGCAGCGACTCATCGATCTTCAGCTCATCCGCGCGCAGCAGACGCAGGTCGGCCGGGACCTTGTCGCCGGCTTCAAGCAGAACGATATCGCCGGGCACCAGCTCATCGGCCGGCAGGCCCTGCCGCTTGCCGTCGCGCAGCACCTGGCACTGCGGGTCGATCAGGCGGGCGATCGCAGCCAGCGCGTTCTCGGCGCGACCTTCCTGGATGAACCCCACCACGGCGTTCACCATGACTACGCCGAAGATCACGCCGGCATCCAGCAAGTGGCCGAGTCCAAGCGTCAGCACTGCTGCCGCCAGCAGCACATAGATCAGCAGGTTGTTGAACTGCGCCAGCCAGCGTCGCAGCAGGCCACGCTGCGGCCCGGCGGGCAGGCGGTTGTGCCCATGGATTTCGAGCTGCGCGGCGGCCTGGGCCGCACTCAGACCTTCCGCTTGGCTGCTCAGATGCTGCAGCGCGGACTGTGCGGACTCTGCGTACCAAGGGTGCGGATCGGCGTCGGCCTGGTGCATGGGGCGCTCCGCTCGGATCAGGGCCCCGATTGCAGCACGTTGAGAGTTGCGAAGCTGCAGCGCCGATCAAATGTCCCGCGCCAGAACGGTTGGATCAGGTCTGGCTGGCGCGCAGCGCGGCGAGGATATCGGCATCGGCAACGCCGGCAACAATCTCCGCCTTGCCGGCGTGCTGCCACAGAATCAGGCGCAGGCGACCCGACAGCGTCTTCTTGTCCAGGCGCATCAGCGCCAGCAGGTCCTCGGCTGCGAAACCGGCCGGCACCTGCACCGGCAGGCCGAAGCGCTGCAGCAGGGCAGACAGGCGCTCGCAGTCGGCGCTTGGCGCGCGGCCCAGTTGAGCGGACAGGCGCGCCGCCACCACCATGCCGACCGCCACCGCTTCGCCATGGCGATAGCGGTCGTAGCCGGCGGCGGTCTCCAGCGCATGGCCGAAGGTGTGGCCGAAGTTAAGCAGCGCGCGCTCGCCCTGTTCGGTTTCATCCAGCGCGACTACGTCCGCCTTGTAGCGACAGCAGCGCAGGGTGGCTTCGCCAAGGGTGTCGGCATCGCGCGTCAGCAGCGCGTCGGCGTGGGCATCCAGCCAGTCCAGAAAGCCGGCGTCGAAGATGGCGCCGTACTTCACGACTTCAGCCAGCCCGGCACGCAGTTCGCGCGGCGGCAGGGTGGCGAGCGTGTCGGTATCGGCGATCACGGCGCGCGGCTGGTGAAAGGCGCCGACCAGGTTCTTGCCTTGCGGCAGGTCCACTGCGGTCTTGCCGCCGACCGAGGAGTCGACCATCGCCAGCAGGGTGGTCGGCATCTGCACGAAGGCGATCCCACGCATCCAGCACGCCGCTGCGAAGCCCGCCAGATCGCCGATCACGCCGCCGCCCAGGGCAATGACGGTCGCATCGCGGTTGGCGCGCAGGCTGGCAAGCGCGTCGATCGCTTCGCCAAAGCGCGCCAGGGTCTTTTCCTGTTCGCCCGGTGGCAGCACCAGCACGGCGTGATCGAGGTCATGCAGACCTTCGCGCACGCGCTGCAGGTAGTGGGGTGCGACGTTGTCATCGGTGATCACCAGCGCCTGCCGGCCCGACAGCAGCGGCCGCCAGAGATCGGGCCGGTTCAGCAGGCCGGGGCCGGTGTGGATCGGGTAGCTGCGTGCAGCGAGCTGCACTTCAAGGCTGCGCGGCGGGCTCATCGAGGACGTTCTCTACGGTCGGTTCGGGAGCGGCAGCAGGGCGCTGCCAACGGCGTTCAAGCACGCGTGCAAGCCGCTCGGCGGCGGCGCCGACGTGCGATTGGTCGGACACGAAGACGAGGTCGGCCACTTCGCGGTAGAGCGGGTTGCGCAGGGTCGCCATGTCGGTCAGGCGCTGCTCGCGGTCGGGCGCGGCCAGCAGCGGGCGGGTGGTGTCGTTGCGCAGGCGCTCCAACTGGTGGGCGACGTCGGTCCGCAGCCACACCACGAAGCCACTGTCGCGCAGCAGGCTGCGATTGTCGGCGCGCAGAACGGCACCGCCGCCGGTGGCGAGGACCATCCCGCGGTCGGTGCATGTCTGCTGCAGCGACTGATGCTCACGATCGCGGAAGCCGGGCTCACCCTCAATCTCGAAAATCAACGGAATGCGCGCGCCGGTCTCGGTTTCGATCACTCGATCCAGGTCGACGAAACGCAGGCCAAAGCGCTTGGCGAGCCGGCGCCCGATGGTACTTTTGCCGGCACCCATCGGGCCTACGAGGATGAGATTCGACGCGGGATTCATGCGCGGATGCTAGCATCGCCGGCTGATTTCTCCGGGGTCCCATCGATGCTCCGCTTCTTCCTGATCTTCATGAGCCTGCTGATCGCGCTGTTCGCGCTGCGGATCAGCGCCTTCGGTGAGGAATACATCACCGGCCCGTTCACCGGGCTGCTCGCCTACATCAGCGTGTGGATCGTCACCTTGTTCGACAGCAACGTGATCTCCTACGGCAAGGTCATCGCCAGCAGCGTCAACGGCTTCGCAGTCGAGATCGCGCCCGGCTGTGATGGCATCGAGGCGGTGATCATCCTGATCGCGGCGCTGGTGGCTTTCCCATCCCCGTGGAAGCACAAGTTCTATGGCGTGATCATCGGGTTCTTCTGCATCCAGGCGTTGAACCTGGTGCGCATCATCAGCCTGTTCTACATGGGCCAGTGGAGCCAGGTCGCGTTCGACTGGTTCCACCTGTACCTGTGGCAGGCGCTGATCGTGCTCGATGCGCTGGCCGTATGGCTGATCTGGCTGCGCTACCTGCCAAAGCCGCAGCGGCGCGCGGCGGTCGAACCTGCAGCAGTCTGAGCCTGCGATGGGTCGGCGGATCCTGCTGGCGGGCTGCGGCGACCTTGGCGCGCGTTTGGCGAAGCGCTTGATTGCACGCGGCGATACGGTGTTCGGCCTGCGCCGCCGGGTGCACGCGCTGGCGGAGGGCATCGTACCGGTGGCGGCCGATCTCAATGACCCGTCCAGCCTCGGCGGGTTGCCGCAGGCTCTGGATGCCGTGGTCTGCACTATGACGCCTGCCAGCCGGGACGAGGTCGGCTACCGGCGTGCCTATCTCGATGCGCCGCGCAATCTGCTGGCGGCGCTTGGGGAAGCAAGTCCGCGCTGGGTTTTCGCGTCCAGCACGGCCGTCTACGGGGGCGACTCTGGCGACTGGGTAGACGACGATACTGTGGAGGCGCCCGAGGAATTCAACGGACATGTGCTGCTGCAGGCTGAGCAGGCTTTGGCCGCCGCGGTAGTCGATCTGAAGGTGCTGCGATTCACCGGCATCTACGGTCCGGGGCGGCTGATGATGTTGCGCCGCGCCCGCACAGCAAGCACAGCCGAGCCGCGTTGGACCAACCGCATCCACGCCGAGGACGCCGCGGCGGCCCTTTTGTTCGCGCTGGATCATTCAGAGCTGCCCGCGATCTGCATCGCCAGCGACGGCTCGCCTACGCGCGAGGACGCGGTGCTGGGCTGGCTCGCCGCCCAGCTCGGGCGACCGGCGCCGGTTTGCGGCGATGGCCCCGAGCGAGGGCGCAAGATCGTCCCAAAGCGTCTGATTGCGGCAGGATTTGTCCCGGTTTTTCCTGATTTCCGTACAGGCTATTCGTCACTGCTGCAGGACGCGGAGTGAGCAGCTATAGTGCCGTAACATTTTTTGAATCCGCGCCAGCGTATCAGCGCAGCGCTACATGCTTTGGCGATCGCCAGAGATGGACGCAGTGGCTGCGGGTTCCCAGGAGCAGGCTACATGGCTGAGGCGGCAGGCTTGATCGGCCTGGTCGAGGACGATCCCGATCAGGCGGCACTCTATGGATACTGGCTGGAGCAGGCCGGGTTTACTGTTCGCCACTACGAGGACGCTGGCGATTTTCGCCGTCGCCTGGGTGTTGAATCGGTCGATCTGCTGCTGCTCGACTGGAACCTTCCCGACGAAAGCGGTCTCGACATCCTGACCTGGTTGCGTCGCGACGGGCACACCAAGCTGCCGGTGATCTTTCTCACCGCGCGCAACGACGAGTCCGATGTGGTGGCCGGCCTTCGCGCGGGCGCAGACGACTACCTTTCGAAACCACCGCGTCAGGGCGAGCTGCTGGCGCGCGTCGACGCGATGCTGCGTCGCGTTGGCTTGGGCCAGGATGCGGCCAGCGTCGAAGACCTGCCGCCCTTTGTCGTCGACTACAGCCGTCGCCGGGTCAGCCTGCAGGCGCGCGATGTCAGCCTCACCGAGCGCGAATTCGATCTGGCGGCGTTCCTGTTCAGGCGCCGTGGTCGCGTAGTCAGCCGCGAGGCGCTGCTCGAAGGCGTCTGGAACATCCGCAGCGACGTCGCCACCCGGACGGTCGATACCCACATCAGCCGGTTGCGCAAGAAGCTCGAACTCGCCGGCGAGCACGGCTGGCGCCTCAACGCCGTCTACCAACACGGCTACCGCCTGGAACAGGGGTGAGAGGGCGCGTTTGCGCGGCACTGCCGCGCGCGC
>NZ_JBILJQ010000160.1:0-3816 GCF_044377145.1 Aquimonas sp. | reverse complement strand
GCGCACATGCGCCCGCCACCGCCACGCCTCCGAACACGCCATCGACCGGTCCTCCGTTGGGGAAACCGGAGACGGTCGGGAGAATCAGGTAAGGAAGGTAGGTGAGGTGGGCGGACGCTTACAATTCGCCTACGGCGGCGTATCGATGCACATCGGCGGACGCATGGCCGAGGTCGCCACGGGCGAGGACTGGCAGACGGGCTGGCAGCGCGAGCTGGGCGCCCCTCTCGGCATCAGCGTGATCAATTGGGAGGCCTTCGGCCCCACCACCAACTACATGATCGCCGGCGGCGCGCGCAGCAATCTGATGGACTACGGGCGTCTCGTACATCTGCTGCTGAACGAAGGCTGGGCCAACGGCCAGCGACTGCTGTCGCGCGACGCGGTATTCGGCTTCTGGCAAGACCGCGTCGGCGCGCTGCCGGTGATTGACCCGCCACCGACGGTCACCCTGCCGGTGCGCTATGGGCTGGGCAGCTGGATCGACGGCTCGCGCGCCGCCCCGCGCCCGCCGTTGATCCACAGCCTCGGCGCGTTCGGCTACTTCCCGTGGGTGGACTTCGAGGCCGGCCTGTACGGCGTGTTCATGATCCGCGGCCTGCCCGGCATCAACACCCGCGCCCTGCCCGTCTACCTCAACATGATTGCCGACATCCGCAGCGAGGTTGCCGTCAATAGCTGCACGGAGATCGAGCGCTTCAACGATGTGTTTGCTGATGTGCTCGAAGGACAGGGCGCGCCGTTTGGGGGGCACTGACAAGCGACGCCCCTGCTGCTTGCCGTCCGGTACATGGCTTCACTCACGCACAGATGCAAAGAGCCGCCCGTCACTGGGCGGCTCTTTGCTTTCCGCATCGCAACCAGTGATCAGAAGTCGTAGCTCAGCCGCGCGTACAGCAGTCGACCCGAACGCCCGAACGGCGAGTAGTTCGAATACGGGGTGTTGCCGGTGGTGTTGAGGCTGGCCGGCGAGGCATCCGGGTACTGGTCGAACACGTTCTCGGCGCCGATCGCCAGGCGCCACTGGTCGTTGAAGTCGACACGGCTTTCTAGGTCGACCAGAGTCTTCGGGCTGAGCACGAAGTCAGTGGCGGCGGTGGTGCCAGGCGACAGCACTTCACCGTAGCGGGTGACGCGCAGGGTGGCGCCGAAACGCTCCAGCGACCAGTCGACAATCGCGGCGAACTTGTTCTCCGGGGTGCCTTCCTCGAAGGTCAGCACATTGACCCGGTCGAACAGCGGGGGCGCCGGACTCAGTGCCGCCAGCGGCGAGGTGGTGGGAATGCGGGTGACCTCAGTTTCGTTGTAGTTGCCGAGCAGGGTGAAGTCGAAGCGCCCCGCGCTGTCTGCCTCCAGCGGCCAGTTGAGGACCACATCGATACCCTGGGTCTCAGTATCGACGCCGTTGATGAAGAAGCGTCCACCGCCGATGCCGACGAAACCGCGCGACTCGAGGAACGTGCGCACATTGGCCTGGGTCAGGTTCTCGCTCAACACGATGCGGTCGTCGATGTCGATCCGGTAGGCATCGACGGTGAGTGAGACATCACCGAAGTTGAACACCGCGCCCAGCGAGAAATTGACCGACTCTTCCGGGTCAAGCGCCTGCGCGCCGAGTGCGATCGCCACCGGGTCATTGACCGGGAAGGTGGTGATGTCGAAAGGCACGCCGTTTATGAAGTTGGTCGAGGTCGCGGTGAAGAACTGCTGCTGCGGCGACGGTGCGCGGAAACCGGTCTGGGCCGAACCACGCAGGGCGAAGCTCTCGGTGAAGTCGTAGCGCAGGGCCAGCTTGCCGGTGGCATTGCTGCCGAAGTCGGAGTAGTCCTCGAATCGAACTGCCGCCGAGCCGAGCAGCTGGTCGGTGATATTGGCTTCAAGATCCAGATACACGCCGAGCGCATCGCGGTCTTCGTCCACTTCATTGGCGGGACGGAAGCCGGGGAACACCTGCGAGCCGGACTGGGTTGGGCCGCCACTGGGCAGCCGCACGCCACCGTTGCGGTAGGAGTCCGGCTCGCCGGCGAAAATCGAATAGCTCTCGCGCCGGGCTTCCACGCCGGTCGCGATGTTCAGCGGCGAACTGAATGCGCCGACATCGACCGAGCGCACGCCGGAGAAGTTGAGCACCACCTGGTCATAGTCGAATCCGCCGGCGTCAAAGCTGGTCTTGCTGGCCGGGCCGAGCGAGCGGTTCAGCGTGTTCTCGATGGTGAAGGCCATCTCGTTGCGCCCCCACACCACCGAGCTGTCCATCGCCCATTCGCCGAGGTTCCACTGGTAGCCGACGGCCAGGCTGTAGTCGTCGACGTCGGGCGCGATGATCGGCAGGAAGCCGTTGGGGTAGATCTGGATGGTGTTGCGGTCGTCCAGCGCGCGGCGAAAGAAGCCGGCGGACTTGGCCTCGCGTCCCTGGTAGCTGCCCCATGCGTACAGGCGCCCGCCGCTGGCAAGATCGATTCCGGCGTTGCCGAACAGGGTCAGCTGCTCAAGATCCGGCTCGCCGTACCAGGCGTTGAAGCGCTCGACGCTGGCCTCACGAGGGTCAAACTGACCGTTCACCAGCGGGTACTGTTGGCGATAGTCGTAGCCGCCGCGCTCGGTGCGCTTCTGGTCCTTGTACTCGGCCGACAGGGTGATGAATCCGTCCTCGCCCAAGCCGAAACCACGCCAGCCGGACACCGTGGTGGTATCGCCATCGCTGCGATCGCGTGTGATCGAGCTGGGCGTCTGCCAGTTGGCGCCGGTCGGACCCGGCAGCACCGGCGTGGTGTAGCTGGTTTCGCGCACGCCGTAGGACACCGACGCAGAACCACCATCGCGCTCGTCGCGCAGCAGCACGTTCAGGACGCCGGCAATCGCATCGGAGCCGTACTGGGCCGAGGCGCCGTCGCGCAGCACTTCGATCGAGCGCACGGCGGCAGTCGGAATGGTGTTGAGGTCGACCGCCGCCGCACCCCGCCCCACGGTGCCGTTGACATTGACCAGGGCGGAGCTGTGGCGGCGCTTGGAGTTGACCAGCACCAAGGACTGATCCGGCGACAGGCCACGCAGGGTGGCCGGGCGTATCGTGTCGGTGCCGTCAGCGAGGCCCGGACGCGGGAAATTGAAGGACGGCAAGGCCACCGACAGCGCCTGATTCAGCTCGGGCGAACCGGAACGCTCAAGTGCGGCAACGCCGATGATGTCGAGTGGCGCCGCGGTATCAGTGGCTGAGCGGCCGGCGACGCGCGTGCCGGTCACCACCACGCGGTCCAGCTCACGGGGTAGATCGCCAGCGTCAGACTGCGCGGACACGTAGGCAGGTGAGACCAGTGCGAGCGCAATGGTGAGGGCAAGCGGTTTGTGCTTGAGGCTGTGCATGGATGCTGACTCCTGCTGACGGGTTCGGCTGGGCGGATTTGAGCGAGGCAGCACTCCGGCGCGATTGAGAACGTTCGCAGGCGGATGGCTTAACGGTTTTGCAACGCTATGCCTGATCCGGCATAGCCGTCAATCGTCGGCAGGCAATCGGTTGTTCCAGTTTGTCCGGATGTGCGCCGCAAGCGTCGCTACGACCGCTGGTGTGCGCAGGCGTTTAACTCGATAGAGCATAGGCTCGGGTGCCCGCCTTCAGCTGGAGCCTCGCCGTGCAGCGAATTCTTGTGTTTCTTCTCGCGAGCAGCTCCGCACTCGCCAACCCGTTCACCCGCCCTACGTGTCAACCTCCTACCCAACAGTTGTTCTCGGTTTTTATAGATAACAATTGTGGGGCGGTTTGAGGAGGTTTCAGTGAGCAAGGCAGGCATCGAAGTGGAGACAGATCCGCAGCTTGAA
>NZ_JBILJQ010000159.1:0-3830 GCF_044377145.1 Aquimonas sp. | reverse complement strand
GGCTCTCTCCAGGCATCTGCGGCAGGTACTTCACGTCGATGTGGACGTAGCCTGGATCGTAGGCCTTGAACGCCTTCGTCGGCCGCACAGGCGCTTCTTCGACCGGCAACCGCGATACCCCGCGACGACGCAGCAAGCGATCCAGTGCCGACCGGCTCGTGCTGGCGTGGATGAACTCCTTCACCACCGACAGCAGCTCATCCAGCGACAGCCGCAGCGTCTTGCGCAGTTCCACCACGACCTCTTCCTGCGCCGAGTTCAGCGTGGTCTGCAGACGATGCGCGGTGTGGCTCAAGTCGTGCTGAATCGTGCGCTTGCGCCACTTGCGGATGGTCTGACGCGTGACCTCAAAGCGCTCCGCCAGCCCATAGTCGCTGCCGCTCGCCTGCTGGATCTCGCGGCGTGTGGCGGGTGTGGTTCGGGCGTTCTTGTGCAGGCGAATGTTCATGCAGTCCTCGGAGCGGAAAGCATCGGTCAGCAGGCCAACCAAGACCTCTCGTCCGATCAGCAGCGCTGACCGATTGTGCAGGACGAAGTCGTCCGGGATCCGACAGCTACCTCGCGCGCTTGACCACGCTGGCCCTGTTCGGCGTGCTGCACGCGCTGCTGGTGTTCCAAGGCGACATCCTGCTCGCCTACGCCTGCCGTGGGCTGCTGCTGTGGCCGCTTCGACAGGCGCAGCCACGCCGTCTGTTGCTCATTCACGCGGCAATGCTGCATGTTCCGGCACTATCCTTCGCGCTGCTGTATACCGAATCTGCTGGCGTAGAAGACCTCGCTGTGTTTGGCCTTGATCCCGCCAGTCGCGGCTACCTGGGCAGCTACGGGATCGCCCGGGATCCGACACCAACACAAAGCGAGATGCCAACGACAAAGCTGAGCCGCAACACAAGCTTCAAGCCGCCCCCGATCCTCAACTCGGGTCGATTGGCACCAGCACGCGCGAGACGCGAAGGAGCACTGATGGGGCCAGAAAGACCAATCTCGTTAATCTCTCCACGAATCCTGTTGATTGCCGCGACTGAAAGACGGTGTCGCCACCGATTCGACCCATGAATGAGAACGGCCGATTCGAGAGTCGTCAAATGCGAAATCGAGTAATAAACGGATTTACCGCACTACTCCGACATCGATCTGAGGGGAGCTCCAATGCTGAGCCCACGCCAGCATCTCAACTCCAGTCCAGTGACGCCCCCTCCCCCGAAGCGCCGCCCCGATTCACTCTAGGCGGACTGACACTGGATACTGCGGAGGGGCTAGTCATTTCGAAAGACGGCGGCCCCAGCGGATTGACGCCGCGTGCCGAGGACCTTCTGATGGTCTTGGCGCGGAGAGCAAACAGGCTCGTAACGCGAGAGGAAATCCTGGAAACGGTGTGGGCCGGGCGAGTGGTCGAAGACGCTGCAGTCAGTCATTGTGTGTGGCAAATCAGGCGGGCGTTGGGTGCCTGCCATAAAGGCGTGCTTGTGACACGCCCGAAGCGTGGCTATTCCTTAATTCTGTCTGATTCGCCCTCCGCGGAGCAAAACGAGGCGCCTTCCAGTGCTTCAATGGCCAGCGAAAATCAATCCGAGATTGCTTTTTTGCATCGACGAGCCGAGATTCCTAGTGCTCTCCGAAAACGTCACTTCGCGGTGGTTGTGCTGGCATTTATGGCGACTTCCGTCTCGCTTGGCTCAGCTTGGTTTAATCGGGCCTCAATTGTCTTGGAAACTGAGTTGAGTGTGACGGTCGTGACGACTCCAGCACTATCGTTGCTGCGCGAAGCAGTGCTCAAGCCAGTCGTTGAGGAGGCGCATCTCCGGCAGGCCGAAATCGTGATCTTCCAGAGCGTCCAGAAAGCCAACCCCTTCCGTGGACCCCATATCGAGGTGAGGGTACTGGGGGAAAGCGCTGGTCTCATCGAGGTCGCTGTGTCGCTGACGCAGGGAAAAACCACAATCAACGAACGTTTCCATGGCAGCGCCGAGAGCTTTCCCATTGAAATTCAAAAGTTGTTTAATCAGGTGCTTGCAAAGCCTATTCGAGCGCCAAATGCCTCGACAGACGCGTATGTAACCGGGCGGCTCGCTGAGGCCCGCTTTAGCCGGCAAATTGCAGTCGCAGAATACCGTCGTGCGATCGCTTTGGATGCAGGTAATCTGGAAGCACGCATGGCTCTTGTCCCTCTTCTTTTTGAACAGGGCCTGAGTCACGAGGCTCGCATTGAGGTGAAAGCACTCTGGGAGCAAGCGAATTATGAACCTGCGCGGCGTTGTAGAGTCGAACGTTTACTTGCCAGGGTGGCACCCGATTTGCTTGGCAGAAACCCGTGCGAACTGGCGGCGATGATAGCCCATGGCGAGCGTTTGGAGTTAACAAGTGTACTTCGCGCAGGACGGCGGTTGGAGTCCACCGAGCTCAACGCGAGCGAATGGATTCAGCAACAGAACGCGATGATTCTTGCATATCTTCGAACCCAGGAATTGAATCGCGCGACTCACCTAGTCAAGAGCGCTCGTGAAATCGCGGAACTCGCCGGTTGGAGTCACGCATCGCTGGTTCTCGAAACCCATTCAGCAACAGCCTTTCTGCATCGTGGCGATGGAAAGGCTGCGGCGGATGTTTGGGAAGCAGTGGGACGTGGATTCACGCGGCTTGGCGATGGGGGGTTAGCGGCCGAAGCTTGGATCAGATCGCTGCGCGCCCGACCGATGTTGCTTGGGGATTTCTTCAAGGTGCGGCGTGAAGCGCTTGCTCTGGCGAGAGAGCAAGCCTCCGCATCCGGTCTCCTTCGTGTCGAAATTGAAGCGCTCTTGATGCTCGCAAGCATGGATCGCGACCCTATACAAACGTGGCGTGCACGTCTCGCCGCTGTGCGTGCGCGCATCGGCGAGGCCCAGTTGGATGGACGCAACAGTTTGTTGCCTTACTTCGTGGTAAATGAGGTCGTTGGCGGACGCGAATATGCAGCCGCCCTTGCGGAGCTTGATTTGCTCGCAAGCGCCTCGAATCCGCACCCACGCGCACAACTGTGGGCCTTGCCTATGCGAGTGACGGCCCACTTCTGGCGCGACGAACTTCCCGCCGCAGTAGCCGGTATTGATGCAGTAGAGCGCAGCGGATTGCACATGAGCGTCAGCCATAATCAGTGCTTTTTCGCCTGGGTGTTGACGGAAGCGAGAATGCGAAGCCGTGCGAACACTTACCTTGAGGGCTGCAATGCCACTCAGCACGGGCAGGAGTTCTCCGATCATGGACTGATCGCTGCAGCCCGCCAACGGATGCTGGATCATGAGCCCAGCGCGGCATGGGCGCTTCTGAGGCCGCGGCTACGCGCGCTACTGTCACAACCCGAAGTCACGCGAAAGGAAGTTGAAACACTCACCCTCATCGCCGGTCTCGCGGCTCGTCTGCCGGAGGCCGATGATGCAATGTTGTCGCAAGCCTCCCAGTTGGCGAGCCAAAGCGCGCCCCTAGATGGCGCAGGCCCGCGTGTTCGGCTCGGTGCAGCGTTGCTACGAGACGCGCTGTGCATGCGTTCGCCGGGATGTCGTCTGCGCACTTCTACCCGCATTGACGAAGACGCATTGCTGAAGCGCTTGATCGCTCCCTCAGGCACGGCTCCAGAGCACTGAAAGAAACCTGAATCCGTGACCGAGCTGCTCAAAAACAGCTCAAGCCATTGAATTAATTTATTAACTGTAAGCGTCCGGCCCACCCACCCACCTACCTGTCGCATCCCGGACGAATGCCTCCTGCATAATCGGTCAGCGCTGCTGGTCGGACGAGAGGTCTTGGTTGGCCTGCTGACCGAGCTTTCCGCTCCGAGGACTGCATGAACATTCGCC
>NZ_JBILJQ010000158.1:0-3866 GCF_044377145.1 Aquimonas sp. | reverse complement strand
AAGTAGCCGCGCTGGAACACGATCTCGCCATCGCGCACCTGGAAGAACCCGCAGCCGCGCAGGCCCTTGGGATCACGCCATTCAAGGATCGCCCACTCGCCGTCGGCAAAAATGTTCTCGACCAGACAAACCATCTCGGCGCGCCCAAACTCGATCTCGAACATCCGCCGAATCGCCTCGCGCCCCCGCAGCGGCTCCATCACCACCTGATGATTGACGGCCCCCGGCGCGTAAAGACGCGCTAGGCCCTCGACATCACCGGCGTTGAAGCGCCGCACCCACTCTTCCACAAGCGCTTTCGGCGACATGCTCATGCTCCCTCTGCAGCGGTAGCTGCCTCGTATCGCCGACAGTAGCGTTGACCCGCAGCGGTTCGACAACACATGTCGACTGATTGCCCTGACCTCATTTCGCCGTGGCACGCGACCGTCGCGCATCTACGAAGTCGCACTGTGTTGGCATCAGGCCGCCAAGAGCGCCTCGCCAAGCGTTGCCTCGGAGGCATCGTGCACGAGCCGCAGTACGGCGGCGCGGTGAAGTTGGAGCGGTTCGAGGATAGAAGCGGCATCGCCGCGCACGATGCGCAGCGCGGCGTGCAAGCGGCCCTCGATGCGCTCCTTCCCCGGCGGCAGCGGTTCGGCCAGCCAGGCATCGATCTCGCTCGCCGCCGTAACGTCTCCGACCAGAGCGCGCGCGACGAGGACAAGCGCGCGCAATCGCGGTTGGGTCTGGGCGAGCTTTTCCAGCCGGGCGCGATCCTCCGCATTTAGCGCCGCCTCGAAGGCGACCGCGAAGACCGGCATGACATCGACTTCAGTACCGCCAGCCCGCAGTGACAGCACACTTGCATAGGCTGTTTCGACATCGCCTTGCAGCAGGTCGGAGCCGGCGACCGGCGGCTCGCCCAGCGTGGCGGCGTGCTCTTGGAGGAAGCGCAGGCGGCGCAGCCGGCCGAGCGCCAACATCCGCGCCAGTTCGGCATCGCCGTCCGGCTCGGTCTCGGAGGCTGCTGGCAGCGGTGCCGCCAACTCCTTGGCGACCCAGGGGAGTGGCTGGCCGCGAGCTAGGCGGCTAGCGAGATCGGCAAGGAATCTGTCCTGGGGGAAGCGCCGCAGCCCCTCGGCAACCGTGGCGTTTGCGTCATCCGTCCGGCCGGCATGGGCGAGCAGTCTGGTGCGCACGGCGAAGGAGAACTCATTGGCGGCACCGTCGGCAAAGGCGTCGTACATGACCGCCATGGCCTCCTCGGCGCGGTCCCCGGCGATCAGCAGTTCGGCCAGTTGGGTCCGCGCCGGCACATTGGCGGGAAAGCGCTCGATGGTCTCGCGCAGCAGCGCCGCGGCCTCAAGCTGGCGCTGCGGCAGGCGGGCCAGCAGCAGCGCGAGCTGGGTGAAGCCGTCCGGCTGGTCGGGGATCCGGCGCAACTGCTCCCAGCCGAGCAGTTCCGCCGCCTGCAGCCGGCCTTGGGCGATCAGCGCTCTGTGCCAGACCGACCAGAGGAAGCCGTTGTTGGGCTCCCAGGCGAGCGCCTCGCGGGCGAGCGCCTCGGCGAGGCGGGCGCGCTCGGCCGGAGAGTCCGCGGGTTGGTCCATCAGCGCGCTTCCGAGGGCGTGGACCATGCGCGAAAAGTAGCTCGGCTGCCCGGTGGCGCTGAGGAATCGACGGTGACCCGCAACCAATGCATCGATGTTGGCGCGCATCGATGCGAAGGGCTCGCCAAGCCGCCCGATGACAGCTATGCACGCCTCCGGCCCTGGCGACCGCAGAACCTCCGGTGAGCTCTGGTTCGGCCCCCGCGGGCGTAGGCGCAGATCCGGGTCAGCCTCGCCCCACCAGCCCGGCGCCGTGATGCCGGCGTCACTGAACAGACTGGTATCGAGCAGTTGCGTCACCTGCGTCCGCCAGCTCGACGGATTTCTCGGATAGAGCGATTTCAGCGCCAGCCACTCGGCGCGGAAGGCGGCGCCGTTAGGTTTTCGGGCCAGCGCCCAGTGCGCCAGGCCGGCCAGCCACGGAAGATCGCTGTTGGCCTGCGGCAGGCGGCGCAGGCCTAGCAGGCCGATGGCCAGATAGCGCGTCGGCAGCGCGCCGCCCGCCTCGCGGCAGAGGAGGTGCCACAGCGGCACCAGTTCCTGTGCCGACAGCGCCGGGTCGGTGGTATGCGCCAAGTTCTGGGTCAGCGCCAAGGTTCGCCACAGCATGGCCCGCGCGTCGCGCGACGGGGCCAGGACATGACGAGCACAGAAATCCGTCCATTCGGCGCGGCGACGGCGCAGCGCGACCGCCGAGCGCGGCAGGCCGAGGATGTAGACGATTTCCAGCGTCTCAGAGATTTCCCGCACCCAGCTCTGGCGTGGGCCTGGCCGGGGGGGAGCAGATTCGCGGCGCCGCGTGTCCAGCCAGTCCAGAACCGCGTTGTCCAGAACCGCGCGCGCCGGGTCGTCCTCCGCCAGACCGCCGAACAGCAGCCGTGCCGCGTCCGGGGCATCGGCGCGCTGATAGGGGTGGATGGCGGTATGGCCGGCCACAAGATCCGCGTAGCCGCGCCGCGGATCGCTAAGGAACTGGTCGATCCAGGGGTGGCGGCCCGGCTGTGCAACTGCGGATGCAATCACCTAGTCGATCTCCTCGCCGTAGTCGTCACGATCGGCGGCGATGCGCAGCACCAGCAGGTGATAGTTGCGCAGCGCCTTGAGGTCGCCGCGCACCGGCGCATCACCCATGCGCGCCACGCCGATCAGGTGGCGGCGGTGATAGGCAATACGCGCATGCAGGATTTCGGCAACCAAGTCGGTGTCATCATAGTCGGCGCCCAGCGGCATGGCGCGGCCGCAAGGCAGGCCGGCCGGGCTGGGAAAGAACTGAGCATTCGGCGGCGCGTCAAGCACCGTCGGAACCGCGAAAGCGCTGGCCGCACCGTCGCTATGCGCTGCGTCACGTACCTCGCGCACGGTGTAGCGCATCAGCGCCACCGGCTCCCCGCCGGCGCCATAGTGCGCCAAGCCGAGACGGTTGCGCAGGCGCAGCGGCCAGTCTGGCTCCGCGAGATCATCGGCGAGCTCGGAGTGAAAGGCAGCAAACGCGGGCCGCGCGTCACGCTTGGTGTTCCAGGTTGCCAGGAACTTGTCGAGCACCGGCGCATTCTTCATCAAGCACGCATCCTGCAACTGCTCGAAGGTGATGGCATCGGCGTCCAGAGCGCGCTGGATCGATTCCAGCCGAACGATCTCCTGGTCCTCGTCGAGCGCCCCATAGACAGCGAGGCCACCCGCAGCCGCGAAGGTTTCGGGTACGGCCCACCCCTCGGTATTGTCCCTTACGTCATTGCGGATGAGGTTGGCCAGCGGCGTCGCCGCTACAGCCGCAACCGCGTCTGCCTCGAACCGAAGCCGGCGGGTGTCGTCGAGCCGCTCCTCAAACCAGAAATTGTCGGCCATCGCCCGCTCCGCCACATCGCTGCGGCCGCGCCAATCCTGCAAGGCGGTCTGAAGTCGAGAACCGGCGAATCGCACAGGACAGGAGTAGCTCATGTTTGTTTCAGGGCGTTGAGCCTAGCTTGCGCGCCCTGTGCCGGCAACACACGGCGTGGTGTTCGCCGCTGGCTCAGATGAAATGCCGACCTGCGTCATGCCGCAGCGCTCAGGCGAGCGCCAGCGCACAGCACGACACCGCGACTCACTGAGCGAGGTAGTTCTCCGGCACCGCCAGCCCCTGCTGGCGAAAGAACGAGAGCTGATCGAAGTAGCCGCGCTGGAACACGATCTCGCCATCGCGCACCTGGAAGAACCCGCAGCCGCGCAGGCCCTTGGGATCACGCCATTCAAGGATCGCCCACTCGCCGTCGGCAAAAATGTTCTCGACCAGAC
>NZ_JBILJQ010000102.1:0-14310 GCF_044377145.1 Aquimonas sp. | reverse complement strand
ACGGCGGAAGATGTTTCTGGCGGGCGAACCCGCAACGGCTTTGGCATGGGAGTCTCCGAACAAAGCCGCCCTAGAATGAGAGATAACGTGCTGCGTCACTGTCTCGTGGAGTGTAGGCGCGTAGGGGGAGATCTGCTGGACGTGCATGCGCGAAGGGGATGATGGAGCTAAGTTCCAACGCTTGGCGCTCCCAAACCGGCGTCGCGAAAATTGTGTTGCAACATCCAGTACCTCGCTATAACCTCGCAACTCGATATGCACCATCACGTGTCTGGAATCGAGGATTTTGATCGTGGCTAGATTTGGTTTTTTCTTGCTGCTCCTTGTGCTGCTACTTCTTGATCCCCGGCCTGCGTTCGCAGAGGTTTGGCGGATCTCGCCAAAGCTCGACCAGTATGTCCAGCTGTTGTTCCCTGATCGAGCGAGCGGGCGTCTGTACTACCCTTTAGTACTGGTGATGCCGGATTCGAGTCGGGTAGAGCAAGTCATCCTCCCCGGAAATCGCCACATTGATGCCTTGATCGAAACTCTCAATGGCGAACGCCGCTTGGAGTCGGCAGATACCGGGATCGAAAACGGGCGCTACCATGCTGCAGTGACGACGCTGGCGGGAGATGCGCCGCTGCAGTTCCCTTTGGTTGTGTTCGTCCGCTTGGCACCGCCTCGCTCGGAATCTGACGTGCAAATACCTGCGGCGGCGTCGGGCGAGACCATGGAAGCAGCGCTTAGCGCCTGGGTTGGTGACGCGGAGAAGCGGAACCTACTCATTGTTTCTCTGCTGCCTCGCTAGGGGTGTGGGCGACTGCAGCAGAATTTTGCTCGCTTAGATATCGCGAACGCGATATTCGAGGCGCAATAGAAACGGTCTGAATTATTGGGCGTCGATTCGACTGCCTGATGTTTGGATAGTTCGCCTTTCAAAGAAGGGCGGTTTCGCAGGGGCCGGCTGCGGAAAGGCCGCGCTGTCATATTTTTTCAGAGAATCTGTTTGGGGAAAAAAATGCATAGACTGTTGTTGGGTATTGCACTTGCGGTCGTCTCCTCGGGAGCGAGCGCAAGTTGCTACAATTGGAACTCTGGTGGATACAACCACACCGTATGTTGCGACAGAAGTGGCAACAACTGTCACCACGACATGCAGTGGAACTTTGATCCATGATCTTTAGGCCCTTAGCCTAATCCGATCTATGGGATTCAATGCTCGCTACCAAAGCACAATCTCGGTAGTGGCCGCCGCGTCCGCATTTGCGGGCGCGGCGGTCTTCGTTTCGCTCTGGCTGTTTCTTGCCGAGTTGATTCCTGCCGGTGCTTCGCCTGCTGGGCCTTTGGCCTCGCTGACCGTCGATGAGCCGTCGCGGCGCTCGGGCGTACCCGCCCGCTTGGTGGAGCTGGCGCCGACCCTGCGTGGCGTCCGTGCCGCCTATGGCTCCCGGCCGGCATCGTTTTTGGCCGAGCACGAGGGCGTGCGGGTCGATCTGGTCGGGGCCTTCGTCAGCCGGGACTACTTCTCGGCGCTGGGCGTCGCCCTCAACGGCGGCGGGTTCACGTTCCAGCAGCCCTGGCAGCGCAATGTGCCGAAGGAATGCGTGCTGTCGAGCGCTGGCGCGCAGAGGCTGTTCAGCGGGGCGGATCCGCTGGGCAAACAGATCCAGGTCAATGGGCAGCCGTGTCAGGTTGTCGCGGTGGTCAATGGACGGTTTGCCGGTCTGCGTCCGCCGCGGCGCGAGGAGGTGTGGCTGTCCTGGCCATCCATGATTGGCCTCGGCATTCCGGCGATTGCGCCGGACGAGTTCCTGGAAGAAACCTTTCAGGCGCGCGAAGCCGGCCTGCTGCTCAGCGGCGAGCGGACCCTGCAGGAGGTGGAGCAGGACCTGCGCGCGCTGTACACAGAGAACATCGGCAGCACCGGGCAGCTGCGCCTGCGCGATGGTGACGGCCTCGACCCCGGTGAGCGGGAGCGGGTTGCGGCCGAGATGAATCTGCTGTTCGCCGCCTCCACCACCCTGCTGCTGGTGGTCGGCTGCCTGTTGACGGCGGCCTCGGTGTGGCGGGCCGAGCGCCAGCGTGGCGAACTCGCGACCCGGCTGGCGCTTGGCGCGACGCGCCAGCGGCTTGCGGCGGCCTCGGCCTGGCGAGCGCTCGGATTCTTCCTGTTCGCGGCGCTGGCAGGCGTGCTGATTGCGGTGCTGTGCTATCGGGCACTGCTCGGCCTGTTCGACCTGGGCCCGCTGGCGGCGGTGCTGCCCGCCTGGCCGAGCCTGCGGGCGATGGGATTCGCCGGCGCGGCGCTGCTGGCAATCGCCGTGCTCGGCGGGCTGGCCGAGGTGCGCGCGGTACTGGCCTCGACGGAGGGCGCGCTGTGGCGGCAGATCCAGGCCTCGCGGCGCACCGGCTGGGTTGAGGCGAGCGCGATCTGCACCGTGGTTGCGGTGGTCGCCTTTGCCTTGCTCTTCTCCCTCGGCATGGCGACCGAACAGCGACGCCTCGCGACGGTCGACCTTGGGTACTCGAACCTCGATGCGGTGGTGCACTCGTTCGAGCGGCCGACCACGATCACCCAGGCGCAGCTCTACCGGGCACCCGAGGTCGCGCCGGGCGCGTTCCTGGCTGATCTCGAGGCGCGGTTTGGCGCCGGCCGGGTGGCGCTTGCGAGCAGCGTGCCCTATCGGCCGATGCTGGTCAGTTGGCCGGTGGCGCCGCCGCCGAATGAGGCTGACCGTGGGCCGCTGCAGTTTCTCTTCAACACCGTTTCACCGAGCTTCTTTGCGGTGATTGGCGCGCGCTTCGTCGAAGGGGATGTTTTCGAGGCGGGCAGCGACGAGCTGGTGCTCGGTGTGGCGGCCGCGCAAAGGCTACTGGGCGCTTCGCCCTGGGTTGGCCGCAGCGTGCGCCTGCAGGACGCCATGGGCGGTACGGAACACCGGGTCAGCGGCGTGGTGGCCGATCTGCATATGAAGGGGCGCAGCGAAGATCCCGAGGCCTACATCTACCGCCCGATCACCTCACTTTCCAATGCCAACCACGTGCTCGTGCACGACGCCGCTAGCGGCGCCGAGGCCGGCCTTGTCGCCCCCCTGGCGGAGGCGCATGGGCTGCGTGCGCCCCTGCGCCCGCCGACGAGCATCGCTGCGGAACAGGCGCAGGACGAGCGCGTTTCGAGATTCAGGGCCCGGCTGGTGTTGGGCGCCTGCGCCCTGTCGGTGCTGCTGGGCGCACTTGGCCTGGCCGCGACCCTGGCCACCGCGATGAGGCGGCGGCTGCATGAGCTGGCAGTGCGCAGCGCGCTCGGGGCCTCAGCGCCGCGGCTGTTGCTGCTAGTTGGTCAGCGGCTGGCCCTGCTGCTGCCCGTGGGCATCGTTCTGGGCGGCCTTGGGTTCGTCGTCATCAGTCACACCGCGCTGGCCGGCGCCGGCGCCATCGCGCAGCTGCCCACTGTGGCGTGGCTGTGGGTCGTGCTTGCGCTGGTTCTTGTGGCTGCGGCGGCCGCAGTGCCGGTGCTGCTCCGGCTGTATCGCTTGGC
Organism: Aquimonas sp.; assembly: GCF_044377145.1. NCBI lineage: Bacteria > Pseudomonadati > Pseudomonadota > Gammaproteobacteria > Lysobacterales > Lysobacteraceae > Aquimonas > Aquimonas sp. Next base: position 10,790 of record NZ_JBILJQ010000102.1, on the reverse strand, counting down.
CCCGGCGCGCCTGCTGGCGAGTGAGTGACGGGGCTGCGCGCGGCGAGGGGTTTGGCTAGGGCGAAGCGCGGCCGTGCAACCCGCAGCGTCAACAGCGGTGCTCGTCGCTTTCGGGGAGTCAGGCCAACACCCGAACCCTCTCCCCCGGCCCCTCTCCCTTGGGAGAGGGGAGCAAAGCGCGGACACGGTCGCTTTCGACCTGCGATGAGCCCCTCTCCCGTGGGAGAGGGGTTGGGGAGAGGGCGGGGCGAAGCACGGACGTGCAACCCGCAGCGTCAACAGCGGTGCTCGTCGCTTGCGGGGGAGTCAGGCCAACACCCGAACCCTCTCCCCCGGCCCCTCTCCCACGGGAGAGGGGAGCAAAGCGCGGACACGATCGCTTTCGACCCGCGATGAGCCCCTCTCCCACGGGAGAGGGGAGCAATGCGCGTACGCGGTCGCTTTCGACCTGCGATGAGCCCCTCTCCCGTGGGAGAGGGGTTGGGGAGAGGGCGGGGCCAAGCGCGGCCGTGCAGCCCGCAGCGTCAACAGCGGTGCTCGTCGCGGGGCAGGCATCTCAGCTGCCACGACCCGCCTGGCCGCCCCAAGGCACCGCGAGACATCGCGCCCCGGCCGCAACGTATGGCACTGGATTGTTCATGCAAGACTGCAACTTCAGTCGCTGAGCGTGGCCAGCGCCGCAGCGATGCGCGCGCGCGAACGCGCGTTTCGCGCCAGCGCTGCCGCGCCCTGCAGCCATTCGCGGGCGCGCGCTGAAGCGCCCGCGGACGCAGCGATCTCGCCGGCGACGATCAGATCACCGAAGCTTGGCGGTTCGTTCAGACGCTGCAACATCGACAGCGCGTGCTCGACCTCTTGCAGGGCAGCCACGCGTTCGCCGCGAAGCTGCATGAGCTGGGCACGCTGCAGCAGCGCCCAGGCGCGCGTCGGGTGATCGGCATCGGCGAAGCTGCCGTCGAGGTCGACCATCGCCCGCGCCATCTCCGCCTCCGCCTCATCGAGCGCCGCAGTCAACGCCAGCGCGCGCACCAGGTTCAGCCGCTGCACCGCGATGTCGCTGGCGTAGGCATTCGGGCTGCGCAGAAACACCTCGACGATCTCGCGGCGCTGCGCGACGAGTTCATCGAGGTCACCGGCCGATTCCGCCAAGGCCGCCTGTTCGCCCAGCATCAGGGCCAGCAAGGCGTCGTCGGCTGGCAGCCAGGCACGCGCGTTTGCCACCGCCTGTGCAACCTCGACCTGGTAACGCGGGTCGCTGCTGGACTTGTAATTGAGGATGCGGCTCAAGGCGATGCGCACCGCGGTCTGCGCCTGCTCCGTCGAATACGGCGGTGGCCCCAGCAGCTGCTGCGCTTGCTCCAGCAGACGCAGAGCTTCCTCGCCACGACCCTGCCGCTCGGCTGAGCGCGCTGCCTCGCGGATGAAGGCCGCGCGATCGGAATCGGGGATGTGTCCCTGGCCGTGCTCGGCCGCCGCCAGGTACATGGCATAACTGTCGGCGTAGCGGCCCGCATTGAGATAGGCCGAGCCCAGCATCTGCTCGACCTGGGTGCGGGCCCTCGGGTCCTCGCCCAGCTGCGAGCCGAGCCGATCACGCGCACGGTCGATCAGATCCACCGCCAGCAGCGGGCTGCCATCGCCACGACGGCCGGCCGCGCCCTGAAAGATCGTGGCCAGAAAGCGGAACTGCAGGGCCTGGCTGGCCTGCGCCTGCTCTGCCAGTGTCCGCGCCATCAGTGCATCCGCTCGCTCGACCTGCAGCCGCCAGACGAAGGCCAGCAGCAGCACGGCCGACAGCGCGACCAGGGCCACCTGCAGCCGATGTCGGCGCGCGAACTTGCGCAGCCGATACAGGCCGGTGTCTGCAGATGCCCGCAGCGGGCGCCCGTGTCGGTAGCGGCGCAGCTCCTCGCGCAGGGCCTCCACGGTGGGATAGCGGCGCAGCGGATCCTCGGCCGTGGCCATCGCGATCACCCCGCGCAGCTCGGCGTCCGGCGGCAGGGACGGAAATCCACTGCCTTCGCGATGGGCCGTATCGCCCTGCAGCATCTCGCCGAGCAGCACCCCCAGTCCGTACACATCGCTGGCGGTGGTGATCGGCTGACCCTGGCGCTGCTCGGGACTGGCATAGCCCGGCGTCCACACGCGGGTCGAGGTATCGCGGCGGGCGCTGTCCTGACCGAGGTCGATCAGCTTGGCCACGCCGAAATCGAGCAGCTTGGGTCGGCCATCGTTGCGCACCAGCACATTGCCGGGCTTCAGATCACGGTGGATCACCAGCCGCTGGTGCGCGTGCTCGACCGCTTCGGCGATGTGGTCGAACAGCTCCAGCCGTGCGTGCAGATCCGGCCGGTAGCGCGCGACATGCGCGACCAGGGGCAGGCCGTCGACATACTCCATCGCCACCCAGGGCTGGCCGTCCGCGGTCTCACCGCCGTCGAGCAGACGGGCGATGCCGGGGTGATCGAGCTGGGCCAGGATCTGCCGCTCCTGGCGCAGCCGGCGGCGGCCGTCCTGGGTCGGAAACCCGCGGATCAGCTTGATCGCCGCCTGCTGCTGGAACTGCCCGTCGGCGCGCTCGGCCAACAGCACCGTGCCCATGCCGCCGGCACCGAGCTCGCGCAGGATCCGCCACGGCCCCAGCCGCGCGCCCGGTGCGCGCTGCACCTGCAGGGCTTCGCCCAGGCCTTCGAGCACCGCCTGCAGCGGATCGTCCGGCTCGGTGTCGGCGGCGAGCAGGCGTTCGACCTCGGCGCGCAGGGCTTCAGGCAGTGCTGCGAGCGCCCCGGCCCGGTCTGCAATGGGCAGTTGGACGATGCGATCGAAGGCTTCGGAAAGCGCGCTGAAGGGAGTGTCGGACATGATCGGGTGCGGGCCGGGCCGGCGAGGAGTCTAGCCGGTGAGCGGCAGTACGGCCGCACGTCCGCACCCCGCGCCCCACCCGCCCGCAGCTGCGTAAGATGCGCGCACTTTTTGAACACCTGACCTGATCATGCAACTTGGAATTGACCTTGGCACCACCAACAGCTTGGCCGCCCTGTTTCGCGAAGGCGCGGTCGAGCTCGTACCCAACAGCCTCGGCGATCGGCTGACGCCGTCTGCGGTCAGCATCGATGCGGGCGGACATGTGCTGGTCGGCTTGGCCGCGCGCGAGCGTCTTGCTACGGCGCCGAACGACACCGCGGTGGGCTTCAAGCGCTGGATGGGCAGCGATCACAAGCTGCGCCTGCGCGGTCGCGACTACCGGCCCGAGGAGCTGTCCGCCCTGGTGCTGCGCGCGCTGAAGCAGGACGCCGAAGCACTTGCCGGTCAGCGCTTCGATTCCGCGGTGATCACCGTGCCGGCCTACTTCAACCAGGCCCAGCGCCGCGCCACCCAGGCCGCCGCCGAACTGGCCGGGCTGAAGGCGACGCGCCTGCTCAACGAACCCACCGCTGCCGGCCTCGCCTACGGTCTGCAGGAGCGCCCCGAGCACAGCACCTTCCTGGTGTTCGACCTCGGCGGTGGCACTTTCGACGTGTCGGTGCTCGACTACTTCGAAGGCGTGGTGCAGGTGCGCGCCAGCGCCGGCGACACCCGTCTCGGCGGTGAGGACTTCGGTCACGCCCTGCAGCGACTGCTGGTATCCAAGTGCGAGCCGAAGCAGCGCGCCGCCGCCGAGGCGATGGCGCGCACGGGCGCACTTTGGCAGGTCGCAGAACAAGCCAAGCGCGATCTCAGCGATCAGGCGCGCACCGCCATCCGCATGGTGGTCGACGGCCACGAGCTGCACTGCGAGATCAGTCGCGATGAGTTCGAGCAGGCCAGCGCCGAGCTGCTGGCGCGGCTGCGTCGCCCGATCGAGCGCGCGCTGGGCGATGCACGCCTGCGGCCGGATCAGCTCGATGAAGTGGTGCTGGTTGGCGGCGCCAGCCGCATGCCGCTGGTGCGACAGGCCGTCGCGCGGCTGTTCCAGCGCCTGCCGCTGCGCAGCATCAACCCGGATGAAACCATCGCCCGCGGCGCCGCCATCCAGGCCGGCCTGCTGGCGCGCGATGCCGCGCTCGAAGAAGTGGTGCTGACCGATGTGATGCCGTTCTCGTTGGGCGTGATCATTGACGGCGACCGCTTCTCGCCGCTGATTGAGCGCAATACGCCGGTGCCGGTGTCGCGGGTCGGCCGCTACACCACCGTGCAGCACCGCCAGACCGTGGTGAACTTCGATATCTGTCAGGGCGAGTCGCCGGTCGGCAGCGAGAATCTGAAGCTCGGCGGCGTCAGCATGGAGGTGCCGGCCCTGCCCGCCGGCCAGGCGCAGATCGATGTGCGCTTCTCCTACGATGCCAGCGGCCTGCTGGTGGTGGACACGCATGAGCTGGAGAGCGGACGTCAGCGTCAGATCGTTCTGCAGCAGCAGGCAGGCGCGATCGACCCGGCCGAGCAGGCGCGCATCCTGAAGGCGCTGGACGCGCTCAAGGTGCACCCGCGCGAGCAGCAGGAAAACCGCTACCTGATCGAGCGCGCCAAGCGGGTGTATGAGGATCGTCTCGGCCCCGAGCGCCAGCAGGTGCAGGAGTGGCTGCACCAGTTCCAGCAGATCCTCGATCGCCAAGACGCGGACGAAATCGGTGAGGCCCGCGTGCGCTTCACCGAGCTGCTCGACAGCGTCGACCGCGGCTTCCGCCTGTGAGTCGCGGATGAGCCCTTGGCAGGTGCTCGGCATCGAGCCGTCCGAAGACACCCGCGCGATCAAGCAGGCCTATGCGCGCGCGCTCAAACAGACCCGCCCGGATGCCGACCCCGAGGGCTACCAACGTCTGCGCGAGTGCTATGAATGGGCGCTGGGCTGGGTGGAGTGGAAGCGCGAGCATCCGGAACAATCGGCGGATGCGGAAGCGTATTCAGATGCGGATACGCGTGTCGACGCAGACGAGCCCGACGCCGACGCGGTCGCGCTGGAAGCACGCCCACCTGATTCCGCCAATGCCGTCGCCGTTGATGATGGCGAGCACACGCCGTCCCGCCGCTCGCCGGTGGATCGCGCTGATGCGCAGGTGCACGCGGCTCGCGCATCCGAGTCGCACGAGCCGCGCCCACCCGACTCGATCGCCGAGACCGACCACGACACCGACACCGTGAGTGAAGCCACGCCTGCCGACACAGTCCAGGACACGCCAATCGCGATCGTCGATCCTGAGTCCCTGCTGTCCTCCGTGCGGGAGTACTGGCAGCGCGATGGCGATGTGGCCCTGGTCGAGGCACTGCCCAAGCTGCTGGGCCTGCTGCGTGAAGTGCCGCTCAGCCTTCAGGCGGAAGCCAGCTGCCGGTTTGCCGCGTGGGCGACGCAGGAGCCCCTGCCCTTCGAGGCCGTCGCAGCGCTGCAGGAACACTTCGACTGGGGGCGCGATTTCCGCGCCGACCGTGTGCTTGGCGATGAGCTTGCCGCGGCTTTGCGCAAGCGCCTGGTCGAACTCGATCTCGACTGCGCGCGAACGCCGCGCCAGCGCGCGCAGCGCACGCTTCTCAAAGACTTCCAGTTCAAGCTGCGCCGCGGCGAGTTCTGGCAGGCGCGCTGGCGGCTGCTGAGCGAGCGAGGTGCCCGAGCGGCGCAGTTGGTCGCCGACCTGACCGAGTCGATGTGGCGACGGCCGCCCGCTTCGTACTTTCAGCAGGAGATGAAGCGGGTCGCCGAGAATGCGGAGCTGTGGTTGGCCGCCGGCTTCGCCTGCGTGCTCGCCGCCATCGCCGTGCTGGTCGATGCCCGCGTGACCGTGTCTGCGGCGATCGCGCTGGCGATCGGATTGGTGATTTCGGCAGGCACCTGCGTGATCTTCGGTGTGTTGTTCACCAAATGGATGGACGCCATCGCCCGCCTGCTGCAGTCGCTCGCGGGTTCCGGCGCTCGCATCGGCTATCCGCGTCTGCTGGCGGCGCTGACGATCTGCGCCGCGTCGGCCTACTGGGGCGACGCAGTGCCGATGCCCTGGCTGCTGCTGGTGGCCAGTCTGTTCGCGTTCCAGCTTCTCTGGCTGCAGGAATGCCGCTGGCGAATGCTGCTGCTGCCGATCACCGCGCAGTTTGCCTTTACCCTCCACCCCATGCTTCCGGCGGACTGGCCGACACTGTCGAGCTGGTGGATCGCGCTCAGCTGGGTGCTGGTTTCGCATTTCCAGCTGTCCAGGACCGGTGTGCCGCCGGTCTACCGCGAACCCAGGGTTCTGCTGCCACGCAAGGCGGGCGACGTGGTTTTCTATCTCATCGGGTTCAAGGCGGTGCTGGCGATTCTGGCGCTGGGCTATGTGGTTCTGCTGCCGACGACTTCAATCGTGCAGGGCCTTCGCGAGGGCGCGCTGAGAGTTGCGGGCTGGGCCGGATTCACCATCCTGCTGCTTGTGATCGCGCGTTCGCAGCCGCTGATCTGTGCGGCGATCACGCTGATGTCGCCGCTACTGTTCTTCGCGCTCAGCCGATCGACTCAAGCCATCGCCGGCAAGCTGTATCGTCCGCCCGCGGCCGGCTAGGCCCCATCCACATCCGCGCTTGTGCAGGCCACTCCGGAGCCCCACCTTTGCCGTCATGAATACTCCAGCCCACAACCCGCTTCTGGCCGACCACGGCCTGCCCGATTTCCCCCTCATCACTCCTGCACACGTGCTGCCCGCCGTCGAGGCGCGCATCGCCGAGTTCGAGAACTGCGTCGAGCGCGTCTTGAGCGCAGCCGAGGCGCCGAGCTTCGAGTCGCTGATGGCGCCGCTGGAGCGTGCTCAGGCCGCGCTTGACCACAGCTTTGCGCCGGTCGGGCATCTGCACGGAGTGGCCGATTCGGCCGAGCTGCGCGAGGTGTATGCCGAGGCCGAGGCACGGATCACCGATTTCTCGGCGGCGCTGGGCCAGCACCGCGGCCTGTTCGAGGCCGTGCGCAGCCTGCGCCAGTCCGGCGGCTTTGACAGCCTGCCGCAGGCCGAGCGCGCCCTGGTCGAGGACAGCCTGCGCGACTTCGAGCTGTCGGGCGTGGCGCTGGAAGAACCCGCGCGCTCGCGCTTCAAGGCGATCCAGAGCGAGCTGTCGCGGCTGTCGACTGCTTTCGAAGAAGCCGTGCTGGACACCACCGATGCCTGGTTCAAGCCGCTGACCGCGGCCGAACTGGCCGGCCTGCCGGACTCGGCCATCGCGATGCTGAAGGCGATGGGCGCCGAGCGCGAGGTCGATGGCCCGATCGCCACGCTCAAGGGCCCGGCCGTGCAGGCGGTGCTGAACTTCGCCGATGACCGCGCCCTGCGCGAAGCGGTCTACACCGCCTACCAGACCCGCGCCTCCGACCAGGGCCCGCACGATCCCGCGCACGACAACAGCGGCCGCATCGGCGAGATCCTCGCCCTGCGCCACGAGGCCGCGCAGCTGCTCGGCTTCGCCAGCAGCGCGCACGTATCGCTGGCCGACAAGATGGCGGCCGAACCCGAGCGCGTGCTGGGCTTTCTGCACGCGCTGGCGGCCAAGGCCAAGCCCGTTGCAGAACGTGAGTTCACCGAACTTGCCGCCTTCGCCCGCGCCGAACTCGGCATCGAGGAGCTGCAGCCCTGGGATGTCGGCTACGCCGCCGAGAAGCTGCGCCAGCAGCGGTTCGACTACAGCGATGAGGACCTGAAGCCCTACTTCCCGGTCGATCGCGTGCTCGACGGCATGTTCGCCCTGGCCGGTGAACTCTACGGGCTGAAGTTCGCCGCCCGAACGGACGTACCGCTGTGGCATGCGGACGCGCGCTACTTCGATGTACTGGATGCCGACGGGAAGGTACGCGCCGGTTTCTACGTCGATCTGTACGCGCGTTCCGGCAAGCGCGGCGGCGCCTGGATGGACGTCTGCCGCGGCCGCATCGATGCCTTGGAGCCCCCGCAGATCCCGGTCGCCTTCCTGGTCTGCAATGTGCCGCCGCCCACGCCCGAGCTGCCGGCACTGCTCACCCACGACGATGTGCTGACCCTGCTGCACGAGTTCGGCCACGGCCTGCACCACATGCTGACCGAGGTGCGCTGGCCGGGCATCGGCGGCATCAGCGGGGTGGAATGGGATGCGGTCGAACTGCCGAGCCAATTCATGGAGAACTTCGGCTGGACCCGCGCCGGCATTGACCTGCTCGGCGGCCACTACACCAGCGGCGACAAGCTGCCGCAGCTGCTGTTCGACAAAATGCTCGCCGCGCGGCATTTCCATGCCGGCCTGTTCCTGGTCCGCCAGCTCGAGTTCGCGCTGTTCGATTTCCGCCTGCACCTTGAGTTCGACCCCGCCCGCGGCGCGCGCGCGCTCGAAACTCTGGAAGCGGTGCGCGATCAGGTCGCGGTGATCCGCCCACCGGCCTGGCAGCGCATGCCGAACACCTTCACCCACGTCTTCGCCGGTGGCTACGCGGCCGGCTACTACAGCTATCTGTGGGCCGAGGTGCTGTCGGCCGATGCCTTCGACGCCTTCGCCGCCGCCGGCGTGATGGATGCAGCGACCGGCCTCCGCTTCCGCCAGCAAGTCCTCGCAGTCGGCGGATCCCGCCCCGCGCTGGAAAGCTTCATCGCCTTCCGCGGCCGCGAGCCGGAACCGGATGCACTGCTGCGGAGCTATGGGTTGGTGGCTTGAGTTCGCGACGGGATTCGGGATTCGGGATCCGGGATCCGGGATTCGAAGCCGGCGGGGTGAGGCGGATTGGACGATCCCTACCGGCCTGGCATCGCTCGGCTCGCGATCCCGCCATCAATCACGGACCTGATGGGCGCCAGCCGCCGCCAGCTCGACGCGGTTCTCCCCTCTCCCCTCGTGGGAGAGGGGCCGGGGGAGAGGGGGAACACACTTGCGGCGTGTCGTGGCCCCCCCTCCCCAACCCCTCTCCCACAAGGGGAGAGGGGCTCGATTCGGCACACCGATCAACGACGCTGAGCCCCGACGCCCGACGCCCGACGCGCATCAACGTCCCGAATCGCGGCTCCAAGATGACTTCACTCACCCGCCGAACTCATCCCCCGTTTAGCTTCGCCCCGTCAGTCTCTGCGCTCCCTCCATCGGAGTCGCCCGCATGTCGTTTCGCGTCCGCACCACCCTGTCCCGCGCGCTGTTGATCGCCCTGCTGAGCTCCACCGGCGGCACCGCGCTGGCGCAGACGCCACCGCTGCCGGCGGCCGCGATTGAAGTGCGACAGGTGATGAGCGGCGGCGACCTCGATCGCGCGATCGAACTGGCCGAAGCCTGGGCCGGGCGCGAACCGCAGAACTCGCAGGCCTTTCTGTGGCTGGGCCGTGTCTACGGCCGCCAAGCGCTGGAGGCCAGCATGTTCACCAAGCTCAGCTGGGCCGGCAAATGTCGCGAGGCCTGGGAGAATGCGGTGAAGCTCGACGGCAGCAACATCGATGCGCACTTCGATCTGCTGAGCTACTACCTGCAGGCGCCCGGCATCGCCGGCGGCGGTCGCGACAAGGCGGAGGCCGCGCTTGCCGCGATCGATGCCCAACACGCCTCCTACGGTGAACTGGCGCGCGGTCAGATCGCCGCCTCCGACAAAGACCTCGTCGCCGCACAACGCCACTTCGAAGCCGCAGTCGCCGCCGACACCAGCTCGATCCGCGCCCGCACCGCCCTGGCCAACCTGCACCTGCGCGAGCAGCGCAACAGCGACGCACGCGGCGTCTGGCAACAGGTGCTGCAGGCCGACCCGGACAACGTGTATGCGATCTACCAGTTGGGCCGCCTGGCCGCGCTGACCGGCGAAGAACTCGAACAGGGCCTGGGCCAGCTCGACCAGTTCCTCGCAGTCACCGACAAGCCCAGCGACCTCAGCGTTGAAGGCGCCCACTGGCGCCGCGGCCAGATCCTCGCCAAGCTCGGCCGCAAAGACGAAGCCCGCGCCGCCCTGCAGCTCGCCAGCGCCGGCGACAAGCAGGTGGCGGAGCTGGCGAAGGCGGATCTGCAGAAACTCTGACGCATCGCACGCCCGGTGCCCGGCGTCTAGGTTGGGCCAAGCGCAGCGCGGCCCAACATCGCCACCTGCACGCGCGCGACGACGTTGGGGGTCCCGATGTTGGGCTTCGCTACGCTCAGCACCCACCTACAAACCACATGCGCCGCCCAGACGTTCGACGCAAGAACTTAACCCAGCCCCGCGCGCGAACGTCGGCGCTCCTGTAGGTTGGCGCGGAGCCGAAGGCGATGCCCAACATCGCCACCTGCACCCTCGCCACAAGAACGGCTATAGCGGTGTTGGGCTTCGCCGCACTCTGCACCCACCTTCGGAACGCGTTCCGCTCCGACAGACCATCTCAAGAACCGAGACGCCGCATTCCGCTCACAACTGTCAGGTGCTCTTCGCCGCAAGCACGTGCGCAACAATCGCGTTGGCATGGCCATGCCCGAGCCCATGCTCGGTCTTCAGCCACGCCACGATCTCCATGTGCTTCATGCCCTGAACATTACCCACCAGGTCCAGCCAATGGCTGATCGGGTAGCCGTACTTCTTCTCGATCGACGGAAAATACGAGGCCGGGCCTTGGGGCTTGTCTACGCGGGGGTTGGGCATGGGGCTTTCCGGGCTGCAGGTAGAGCAGTTCAGGGGCGCTCGGCTGGCCCACTACGCTCCGGCGGGGTGTTGCGCTTCAAGGCCGAAACCGCCGCCAGCGATGGTCATTTTCGATTCCCGATTTCACGACGCCACCCTACGCGCCTACACTCCACGAGACAGTGACGCAGCACGTTATCTCTCATTCTAGGGCGGCTTTGTTCGGAGACTCCCATGCCAAAGCCGTTGCGGGTTCGCCCGCCAGAAACATCTTCCGCCG